>JBEDFW010000177.1:0-3190 GCA_041174985.1 Actinomycetota bacterium
AGGTAGCCGAGAGTCTTGCCGGTACCGGTGCCGGCTTGGACGACCAGGTGGCGACCGGATTCGATCGCGTCGTGAACGGCCTCGGCCATGGCCCGCTGGCCGGGTCGATCCTCAGCGGCGGACAATGCGCCGGTGGCGACGTCGAGAAGATCGCGAACGGAAAGACGAGCCATGAACGGTTGCTACTTCGCCAGCGCGATCGCGGCGTCGAGGTCGTCGGCCGTGAAATCGGGCCACGTGTGATCGGTGTAGAACGTCGGAGCTCCTTGCGACTGCCACAGCAAGAAGTTCGACACTCGGTGCTCACCCGAGGTGCGTACGACGACGTCGACCGGCGGCATGTCGGGAACGTAGAGACCGGCCGTGATGGACTCGGAAGTGACCGGCCGCGCCGAACGGAGAGCGTGGCGGGCCGCCTCGGCGATCTCGGCGCGACTCCCGTAATCGAAGGCCACCGTGAGCGTCATCTTCGTGTTGTGCCGCGTGTCGTTGATCGCCTTCTCGATGGCTCGTTGGACGAAGGTGGGGGTTCGTGCGGAGGGATCGTCGAAGGGACGTCCGATCCAGAGGACGCGAACCCCGAGTTCGTTGAGTTCGGCGACCCGACCGAAGAGTCGGCGGTGGAGGCCGAGGATGTGGCGGACCTCGCGTCGCGGTCGAACCCAGTTCTCGGTCGAGAATCCGAAGACCGTCAGCCAATCGACCCCACGGGCGACCGACGCCCGAACGATCGCGGCCAGATTCTCCTCACCAGCGGTGTGGCCCTCGGTGCGCGGAAGACTCCGACGCTGCGCCCAGCGGCCGTTTCCATCCATGATGCAGGCCACGTGCACGACATCGAGGGTAGTGGCCGGACCGTTGGAAGGTGGGCCGGACCGTCCGGTCACGTCAGTGGCCCGTCGTACCGGAGCGCTTCGGACACAATGAGGTGGTGAGTTCGTCCGGGCCGTCCACGTCGTTCGTGAGTCGATTCGTGGCCCGCCTTCGTCGTCAAGAGGTCGCCACGCCGCGACGGGCGGCGCATCTCGTGGTCTGCGGTGGTCGGGTCGACGAATGGTTGTCACGTTCGGATCAGGAGTGGGATTCGTTCGCGTCGTCCTTGGCCGTGGTCGCGGCATCGGAGGGACTCGGAGCCGTCACGCTGTATCCCGCTCGAGGCGATTCACCCTCACGACCCCCACGACGCCAATGGAACCTGAGCGGGGTGGCGATCGTGGCGGTCTGCGAACCCGATGGTCGTCATCGAGTGGCCGACGTGGTGAACGCGTGGCCGACCGGACAGGCCTTGACCGAGGAGGCGCTCGGTCTGGCCCTCGTCGGCTCGAGTGGAGAACCCGATGTCGTGGCCGTGGTCGATGCGAAAGGACGCCTCCCGCGCGCTTTGGTGTGGGAACTCGCCTACGCCGAGATCGTCGACGTCGAGCACCCGTGGAAAGAATTCGTCGCCGATGACATTCGCGACGTCATGAGAGAGTTCCGAACTCGTCATCGCCGTTTCGGTGGCCTGGGCGATGCAAGCGTCGGGGTCTGACACGATGGCATCCCGTCTCTATCGCGACGCGGCGATCGTTCTGCGGACGTATCGGCTCGGGGAGTCCGATCGGATCGTGGTCTTCCTCACCGAGAACCACGGCAAGGTGCGAGCCGTCGCCAAGGGTATTCGCAAGACACGCTCTCGTTTCGGTGGCCGGCTCGAACCGCTGTCGTACGTGAACGTGCAACTTCATCGTGGCAGTTCGCTCGACGTCGTCAGTCAGGTCGAGACGATCGACGCCTCGTCGGCGGTGTACGGAGATCTCGACGCCATGACCGAGGCCAGTGCGGTTCTGGAAGCCGTCGATCGACTCGTTCCGGATCAAGAACCGGTGCCGCAGACCTTCCGGATGCTCCTCGGGGTACGGCGAACCTTGATCGAACGGCCGTCACCTCTCGTCGTGCCGGCCTTCCTCTGGAAATTGCTCGCCGCCGAAGGTGTTCGACCGGAACTCGACCAGTGCGTGGGATGCGGTGCCGACGAATCCGCCGATCATCCTTTCGTCGCGTTCGACACTGTTCGAGGTGGAGTGCAGTGCCGTTCCTGTCGGACGGGAGGAACGATCGGCGCCGACGCCCTGGCGCTCCTGCGAGATCTCCTGGGCGGCAGACTAGGAGCGGTGTTGGACGCCGCGCACGACCCCTCCGGGCAACGTCTCGGCGATCCGATCGTGAACGAGGTCGCCGATCTCGCGACGAGGTCGTTCGAGGCTCACGTCGAGAGGCGTTTGCGTTCGCTCGGAATCTTCGAACGCCACGACGGCGCCTGACGAGCCTGTCGTTCGTCGAGCGATCCCGTAGCCTGGATGACCATGCCCGCCAGCGACCTCGATCAGATCGTCAATCTCTGCAAGCGACGGGGCTTCGTGTACCCATCGGCCGAGATCTACGGCGGATTCCGATCGAGTTACGACTACGGCCCGCTCGGCTCGCTCATGTTGCGCAACGTCCGCGAGGCCTGGGTCCGTGACATGGTGCAGAAGCGGGACGACGTGGTCCTGATCGACGCGGCGATCCTCGGACCCCCGCAGGTCTTCGAAGCGAGCGGTCACTTGGCAAATTTCAGTGACCCGCTCGTCGATTGTCGCAAGTGCAAGCAGCGTTTTCGTGAGGACCATCTCGAGAGTCGTGACGTGTGTCCCGGTTGCGGTACCCGCGACTCGCTCACCGAAGCCCGTGCCTTCAATTTGATGTTCAAGACCTACGCCGGTCCGGTGGAAGGGTCGGGAGCCGAGGTGTATCTGCGCCCCGAAACCGCCCAGGGCATGTTCGTCAACTTCGGCAACGTCCTTCAGACCAGTCGCAAGAAGCCTCCTTTCGGTATCGCTCAGGTCGGCAAGAGCTTCCGCAACGAGATCACGCCGGGCAACTTCATCTTCCGTACTCGCGAGTTCGAACAGATGGAGCTCGAGTTCTTCGTTCCGCCGGCCGAAGGGCCCACGTGGTACGAGTACTGGTGTCGTACTCGCCTCCAGTGGTACGTCGATCTCGGCGTTCCGGTCGACATGTTGCGCTTGCGAGCCCACGATGCCGATGAGCTGAGTCACTACTCGAACGGAACCTCCGACGTCGAGTTCATGTATCCGTGGGGTTGGGGTGAGTTGGAAGGAATCGCACAGCGCACCAACTTCGATCTCACCCAGCACTCGAACCATTC
>JBEDFW010000178.1:0-14545 GCA_041174985.1 Actinomycetota bacterium
AACAGCCCGCCACGCCGAGCAGCGTCAGAACCAAACGGCGGGCGCGCACCTCGTCGACGAGTCGGCGGGCACGTGATCCGATCAGCAACCCGATCCCGACCAGAGGGAGACACACCGCCGCCCACCACGATTGCTCGAGGCGTAGTTCGTCGGTGATCACGAAGGCGAACAACGTGACGACGTTGGCGAACGCGAAGACCGTGTTGATCGTCGCCCGGAAGACCGCGATCGGATATCGACGGGCTTGTAACACGGCGACGAGTGGTGGCCCATTGGTCGACAACGACGATGCCAGAGCGCCCGAAACGATCCCGGCCAGCCACTCGGGCCCACGTCGAGCGGTCGCCAACTCCACCCCCCGAGCCAACAACACGACCGCGATCAGCACGGAAACTCCGAGGATGGCGGTCAGAGTGCGTTCCGGAACGGCGACGAAAACCGTCGATCCGATGGGAATGCCGATCAACGTGCCTCCGACGAGACGGCGAGCCACCGGTCGATCGACGATCGATCGACCTTCGACGGTCTGTACGGCGCTCGTGACGAGGCCGAGCCAGACGGCGATCACGACCGCGTCACGGGTGTCGATGGCCAGGGCCATGAGGGGCACACCGAGGAGCGAGAAGCCGAAACCAGCCGTGTACTGAGCCGTCGCCGCGACGAGCACCGCCCCGCCGACCATGAGCCACTCGCTCCAGGTCACCCACCGACTATGTCAGGTCATTCCCGACCGGACCCATTTGACAAAATGTAAAGTGGGACCATGAGTGAGGGGACGGCGGTGGCGCCGCGTGTTGATGGCGATCGCCTGCTCGGTCGTCTGGCCGAATTGGCTCGTCTCGGTGCCATCGACGGGGGCGGTTGCGCTCGCCTGGCTCTCACCGACGCCGACCGTGAGGGTCGTGACCTGGTCGTGACCTGGATGCGCGACCTGGGCATGCGAGTCGACGTCGACGTGGTCGGCAACATCATCGGCACCTGGGACGTCGGTCAGGGAGCGCCGGTCATGACCGGTTCGCACATCGACACCGTTCGCACCGGCGGCCGCTACGACGGCAACCTCGGCGTCCTCGCCGGACTCGAAGTCGTCGAGAGCCTGATGACTGCCGGTGTCCGACCCCGCCGACCTTTCGCCGTTGCGGTCTTCAGCAACGAGGAAGGTGCTCGCTTCCAACCCGACATGTTGGGGTCGCTCGTGTACGTCGGAGGACTCGCCGTGGAGGACGCTCTGTCCACGATGTCGATCGACGGCTGCGCCTACGGGGACGAATTGACGCGCATCGGATACGCCGGAAACCTTCCCTGTCCGGCTCCGGCTCCGCACGCCTTCGTCGAACTGCACATCGAACAAGGTCCGGTGCTCGAACGAGAGGGTTTCCGTTTCGGGGCGGTCACGGGTGTGCAAGGAATCTCCTGGCAGGAAGTTCACATCGATGGTCAGAGCAACCATGCCGGCACCACACCCATGGATCTGCGCCACGATCCGGCCGTCGTGGCCGCTCGAATCACCGTTTTTCTCCGTGAGTTGGCCGAACGCTACGGCGGGCACCAGGTCTGCACCGTGGGTCGAGTCGACCTGCACCCGAACCTGATCAATGTCGTGCCGAAGTCCGCGACATTGACCCTCGACGTACGCAACACCGACGAGGTGAAACTTCGTTCCGCCGAAGCCGAGATCGACGACTTCGTACGTCGAGTCGCCGCCGCCGAGGGAGTGTCGATCACCCGACGAGTGCTCGCTCGTTTCGAACCGGTCGATTTCGATCCTCGGGTGGTCGACATCGTCGCCGCAGCGATCGAGGCGAAGGGAACCACGCACCGGCGTCTTCCATCCGGGGCCGGACACGACGCCCAGATGCTCGCCCGGGTGTGTCCGACCGCGATGATCTTCACGCCGTCTCATCTCGGTATCAGCCACAACCCGGCCGAACACACCGATGACGCCGACCTGATCGACGGCGCCCAGATCTTGCTCGACGTCATGCTCGAACTCGCCGACACCGACTTCGAGCCCGCTTCAGGAGGTCGGTCGTGAGTCGTCATTTCACCCACGAAGTCGGAGCGAAACGTTCGGTCGTGGTGGGCGCCGCGCAACTCGGGCCGATCCAGCGTCATCATTCCCGATCCGACGTGGTCGAACGGCTGATCGAGCTCCTTCACCAGGCTCATCGTCGCGGGGTCGAATTGGTCGTCTACCCGGAACTCGCTCTCACGACGTTCTTCCCTCGGTGGTTCGAGACCGACATCTCGAAAACGGACCATTGGTACGAATCGTCGATGCCCAGTGCCGACACCGCCCCCCTCTTCGACGAAGCGCGACGTCTCGGGATCGGCTTCTGTCTGGGATACGCCGAACTGACCGAGCCCGATTCGTCGGGACATCGTCACCGTTTCAACACTCAGATCCTCGTCGACCGTGATGGTCGAACCGTCGGCAAGTACCGCAAGGTGCACATTCCCGGCCATGAGACCAACGAGCCCGATCGACCGTTCCAACACGCCGAGCGCTACTACTTCGAACCGAGCAACGAGGGATTCCCGGTCTGGAAGGCCTTCGGCGGTTACGTGGGAATGATGATCTGCAACGATCGCCGTTGGCCGGAGTCGTACCGAGAGATGGGCCTGCAAGGCGTGGAGCTCATCCTCTGCGGATACAACACGCCGATCCACTACGTGCCCGATCCGAGCCAGGACATCCTCCAGGGGTTCCACAACTCACTCGTCATGCAGGCCGGCGCCTATCAGAACGGAACCTGGGTCGTCGGGGTCGCCAAGGGAGGCGAAGAAGAGGGAGTCGACTCCCTCGCCCAGTCGTGCATCGTCGCACCCAGCGGACAGATCGTGGCCCAGACCGTCACGGCTGGCGACGAACTGATCACTGCCGAATGCGATTTCAACTGGTGCGCCCGATACAAAGAGACGCTCTTCGATTTCGACCGCTATCGGCGCCCCGAGGTGTACACGCGCCTCACGAGTCAGCGAGGAGTGATCAGACCGTCATGACTTCGATGTCGTCCACCAAGGTCTCCCTGACCGTCAACGGGCGCGAGGTGTCGGTCGACCCGTCGCACCCGCACTTGTTGTCGGCGTTGCGTGACGAACTCGACGTGACGTCGCCCAAGGACGGTTGTTCCCCTTCCGGTCAATGCGGATGTTGCACCGTTCTCATCGACGGCAAGCCGGTCGTGAGTTGTCAGCAACCACTCACGAAAGTGGCCGGTAAATCCATCGTCACCCTCGAAGGTCTTCCGACGGAAGAGCGCGATCGGTACGCACAAGCCTTCGCGGCCTGTGGGGGCCTCCAGTGCGGCTTCTGCATTCCCGGAATCCTCATGCGAGCCAAGGGCCAGATCGACAAGAAAGGCTCCGCTCTCACACGAGAGGACATGAGCCGACATCTCGGCGCCAATCTCTGTCGTTGCACCGGATACGTCAAGGTTCTCGACGCCATCGAGGCGATCGCCAAGGGAACCTCGGTGTCGCTCACCACTCCGGGTGGAATCGGCTCACGGGGAACGAAGTACGAAGCCGAATCCCTGGCCCTCGGCGATCGCGGTTACGTCGACGACATCCGCGTTCCCGGAATGCTCCACGCCGCTCTGCATCTGACGGCTCACGCCCGAGCCGACGTCGTCGGGATCGACACGTCGCGAGCAGCCGCGGAACCGGGAGTCGTGGCCGTTTACACCGCTGCTGACGTACCCGGTGAACTGAAAGTCGGCCTCATCCACAAGGACTGGCCGGTGATGATTCCGGTCGGCGGTCGCACCAGTTACGCCGGAGACGTTCTCGCCGTCGTGGTCGCCGACAATCGGCTGACCGCCCGTCGCGCCGCCGAGCTCGTCGATGTCGAATACCGGGCGCTGTCGGTCGTGACCGATCCCGAGGCCGCGCTCGGCGACAACGAGATCGCCGTGTGGGGCACCGACACCAACACGCTGAGCGTGAGTTCCTATTCGCGCGGTGACGTCGAGTCGGCCCTCGCGTCCTCGGCGCATCGAGTCACGGAGACCTTCGAAACTCAACGGATCGAACACGCATTCCTCGAACCCGAGAGCACTCTCGCCGTTCCCGAGATCCGAGACGGACGACGACATCTCCACGTGTACTCCGGCGGTCAAGGTGTGTGGGACGACCGCAACGACATCGCTCGAGTTCTCGCGATCGGCAACGATTCGGTCACGGTCGAACTCGTCACCAACGGCGGAGCCTTCGGCGGCAAGGAGGACATGAGCAACCAGGCCCACGCCGCGCTGGCGGCGTGGCTGCTCGATCGTCCGGTCAAGTGCACGTTGTCGCGCGAGGAGTCGTTCCGCATTCACGCCAAACGACATCCCATCCGCATGACCTACGACGTCGGTTGCGATGCCGACGGGATGTTGACGGCGCTGCGCGTTCGCGCGATCGGCGACAGTGGCGCATACGCGAGCGTCGGGATGAAGGTTCTCGAACGCATGGCCGGCCATGCGTCCGGGCCCTATCACCTCCCGGCGATCGACGTGCATGCGACAGCGGTTCGCACGAACAATCCCGTCTGCGGAGCTTTTCGCGGTTTCGGGGCCAATCAGGCTCAGTTCGCGATGGAGGGAGTCCTCGATCGTCTCGCCGAGCGGACGGGCCTGTCCGGTTGGGAGATTCGCAAACGCAACGTCATCAAGCCCGGCATGGTGTGGGGTCCGGGGCAGATCATGGACGATGGCTGTCTCGGTGCCGAACGGTGTCTCGACGAGATGAAACCTCACTACGACGAGGCGCGTCGCCAGGGTCGAGCCGTGGGCGTCGCTCTCGGACTGAAGAACAGTGGACTCGGCAACGGGTTCAAGGAGATCACCAAGGCAGTCGTGCGCTTCCGCTCCGACGGAATCGTCGAGGTCCGTCATGGCTGGACCGAAATGGGCCAGGGGATCAACACCGTCGCTCTGCAGGTGGTCGTTCACGAACTCGGAGTCGAACCGGACCGAATCCGCGTGTTCGTCGACACCACTCGAGAACTCGGTTTCGGTCAGACCACCGGATCCCGCGGCACACTCATGGGTGCTGGAGCGGTGAAGGCGGCCTGCGACACCGCACGCGCCAACTCGTGCGCTCCCGACGTCGATCACGTCGGCGAATACCGCGTCGACTGGACCAACAAGCTCGGAGAGGTCGAGAACCCGATCATTCACTCGACGTTCGGCTACGCGTGCCAGATGGTCGTCATGGACCCGGCGTCGGGAGCGATCGACAGAGTCGTGGCCGCGCATGACGTCGGACGAGCGGTCAATCCCACGTTGTGCGAAGGCCAGATCGAAGGCAGTGTTCACATGGGTCTGGGATATGCCCTCACGGAGGACTTCCCGTCCGATCCGGAGACCGGATTCCCGTTGCCCACCACGTTGCGTGCCCTCGGAATCCTCCGCGCCAAGGACATGCCACCCGTCGAGGTCGTCCTCGTCGAATCACCCGAGCCGTCGGCTCCGTACGGAATCAAAGGGGTCGGTGAGATCGGTCTCGTTCCCACGGCCGGAGCCGTGGCAGCAGCGTTGCACGCCGTCGACGGCGTCTGGCGCAACCGACTCCCGATGCGACCCGACCGCGACGACTCGGAGGCTTCCGCTTCCTCATGAGTGCGATCACCTCCGGAATGGTGTGTGCGCACCATCACCTCTACTCGGCGCTCGCCCGTGGCATGCCGGCCCCGCCAGCGACTCCACATGACTTCGCGTCGATTCTCGAGCAGATCTGGTGGCGTCTCGACATGGCGCTCGATCCCGATCTCGTGTACTGGTCGGCCAAACTCGGCGCCGTGGAAGCACTGATGGCGGGCACCACGGGCATCGTCGATCACCACGAGAGTCCATCGGTGATCGACGGAGTTCTCGATCTCGTGCACGATGCCTGCACCGAGGTCGGAGTACGGGTCTCTTGCGCCTACGGAGTGACCGATCGCCACGGACCGGACGGAGCACGACGAGGGCTCGCCGAGAACGAGCGCTACTTGCGATCCGGCCGACGAGGGATGGTCGGAGTGCACGCCGCTTTCACGTGTTCCGACGACACTCTCGAATCGGCCGCGGGTCTGGCCGCCGACCTCGGTGTCGGTGTCCACATCCACGTCGCCGAAGGAGTCGACGATCGCGACGCCGGGCGACGTCTGGCTCATCTCGCCCGACCGGACTGGCTGCTCGTCCATTGCGTTCATCTCGATCGCGATCTCCCCGGACGTATCGCGCACAACCCGCGGAGCAACATGAACAATGCCGTGGGCTACGCACGTCCGGCCGCTCGCGCCAACGACGTCGTGCTCGGATCCGACGGGATCGGAGCCGACATGCTCGAAGAGTTTCGTCTGGCCTACGTGGCTCATCGGGCCGATGACGTGACGGCTTCGCCCGAGGTGGCCTGGTCCTGGCTCGACAACGGTTTCGATCTCCTTCCGGAGTGTCGCGAGGATCGGGTCGAATGGTCTTACGACCACGCCGACTCGGCGTGGCACGTCGCTTTCACACCCGGGGTTCGTGCGCGCCGGATCGTGTCCGGCGACGGCGAAGTCCTGCTCGACGACGGCCGACCGACACGTGTCGACGTCGATGACATTCGTGCCCACGCGGCCGAGGCCGCCCAACGTCTCTTCGCCCGACTCTGAACCATCCGTCAACACACTCGAACCCAGCCACCCACACACGAGGACAAAACGATGAACCAACCCGTCGCTCTGTATCTGCAGGACGCCCACACCATCCGCGAGGGAATCGACTTCGTGACGTACGCCGAGCAGAAGGGATTCGACGCCGTCTGGCAAGCCGAGAGTCGCCTCGTTCGTGAAGCGACGGTTCCGATGGCGGCCTTCGCCACCTCGACCGAACGCATCAAGGTCGGAAGTGGGGTCGTGGACTGCTGGAGTCGCAATCCGGCGCGTCTGGCCGCCACGTTCTCGACCCTCGACGATCTCGCGCCGGGTCGCGTGATCCTCGGCATCGGAGCCTGGTGGGATCCTTTGGCGCAGAAAGTCGGTATCGATCGAGCCAAGCCCTTGCGCGTCATGCGCGAGATCGTCACGTCTGTTCGGGCGCTTCTGAACAACGAGACCGTCACCTTCCACGGTGACTACGTTCATCTCGACGGAGTCGAGCTCGACTACGTCTACCAGGAACGCCGAGCCAAGGACGTCCCGATCTACATCGGTGCGACCGGCATGCAGATGATGGAGCTGACCGGAGAGATCGCGGACGGCGCGGTCCTCAACTACCTGGTCTCTCCCGACTACAACGACCAAGCCCTCGAAGCGTTGGAACGCGGTGCCGCCCGGGCGGGACGTCGACTCGACGACATCGATCGACCCCAATTGGTGGTCTGCTCGGTTCACGAGGATCGTGACACGGCGATCGACATGGCTCGCCTGATGGTGACCCAGTATCTCGGTCAGCAGCCGCACATCATGAAGGCATCGGGCGTGCCTCAGAGCCTGCTCGACAAAGTCGGAGAAGTCCTCACCTGGCCGGCGACGCATGAACAAGTGGTCGCGGCGAGCAAGCTCGTCCCGGACGACATCGTCCACATGCTCACGGCGAGCGGAACCCCGTCCGAGGCTCGAGCCAAGGTCGCCCATTACATCGAGCACGGATGCACGTGTCCCATCCTCTACCCACTCGGCGACGTTCGCGCCATGATCGACGCCTTCGCCGGCTGGGACGGGAGCGCGTCATGAGCGTTGCCGTCCCCCGCACGATCGACGAGGCGATCGAGCTCCTGAAGAACGACCCCGATGCCACGCTTCTGGCCGGTGGAACCGACTTGATGGTCGAGGTCAATCTGCACGGCCGTCGCCCGTCCTCGGTGGTGTCGCTGTCGCGTGTCACCGAGCTGTCGACGTGGAGCATCGAGGACGATCGCGTCGTGATCGGTTCGGGAGTGCCGTATGCCGCGATGGAAACCGGTCCCTTGGCTGCTGCTCTCCCCGCCCTCGCCGAAGCCGCGCGAACTGTCGGATCACCGCAGATTCGCGCCGCCGGAACGCTCGGAGGGAATCTCGGTACGTGTTCGCCCGCCGGAGACGGTCTGCCCGTCCTCTCGGCCCTCGACGCCACGATCGATGTGATCGGCGCCAACGGAGCTCGGTCGATCCCCTTCGCCGATTTCATGGTCGGCGTGAAGCGCAACAGTGTCCGACCCGGCGAGATCATCCGATCTGTCACCATCCCTCGAGTCACGGGTTGGCAGGGTTACGCCAAGGTCGGAACTCGCAACGCCATGGTCATCGCCACCGCTTCGATGTGTCTGCTGCGAACCTCCTCACGAGTGGCAGTGGCCATGGGAGCCGTCGGGCCGACGATTCTTCGAGCACGCGAAGCCGAGGAATTCCTGACCGGCGATCTTTCGCGTCGACCGTCCGACGCCACGATCAGCCGATTCTCCGAACTCGTTGCCGCGGCCGCTCGACCCATTGACGACCATCGCTCGACGGCCGCCTATCGCCGTCACGCCATACGTGTTCTCGCCGGACGACTCCTGGAAAGGTCCTACTCATGACCGACTCACTGCCCTCGACTCTCGGCTATTCGCTGCTCGTCAACGGGCGTCGCCATGACGTTCACGATTCGTGGCTCGGAGAAAGCCTCTTGTACGTCCTGCGTGAACGTCTCGGACTGCCCGGAGCCAAAGGCGCTTGTGAGCAGGGTGAGTGCGGCAGTTGCACCGTCGTCATCGATGATCGCGCGGTGTGCTCATGCCTCGTCCTGGCCGCTTCGGCCGTCGACGCGTCGATCACCACGGTGGAAGGGCTCGGGTCGAGCGAGGCATTGAGCGACGTCCAGCAAGCCTTCATCGATGCCGGCGGCGTGCAATGTGGGTTCTGTACCCCCGGGTTCGTCGTCGCGGTTCATCACCTCCTCGAATCGAACCCGAACCCGTCCGACAACGACATCAAAGAAGCGCTGTCGGGCAACATCTGCCGGTGCACCGGCTATGGCCGCATTCTCGACGCCGTGCACCAGGTCGTCGTTCGCCGGAGGGACTCATGAGCACGATCGTTTCCACACCGATGCGTCCGGGCACTCTCGGCACGAGTGCCGTGCGTCCCGATGCCACCGCAAAGGTCACCGGAGGCTTCGCTTTCAGCAGCGACATGTGGGCGGACGGCATGCTCTGGGGTGCCACGCTTCGGTCACCTCACCCTCGAGCACGTATTCGCTCGATCGACGTCTCTGCAGCACTGCTCATCGATGGTGTCTCCTGTGTGATCACCGCCGACGACGTGCCGGGACAGCTCACCTACGGCCTCATCGTTCAGGACCAACCCGTCTTCGCCCGAGTCGGCGACGACGTGAGATACGTGGGTGAGCCGGTCGCCGCCGTGGCCGCCGATCACCCCGAGACGTGTCGACGCGCCCTGGCGGCAATCGTCGTCGACTACGAGGTGCTGACGCCGGTCACCGACCCGGAAGTGTGCATCGCCGGCACCGCCGAGGTGATCCATCCCGACGGAAACATCTTCCGTGAGCAAAAGGTCGTGCACGGAGATCAATCAGTCCGCGGTGACGTCGTCGTCGAGGGAACCTACGTCATCGGCATGCAGGACCAGGCCTTCCTCGGTCTGGAGGCCGCCCTGGCCATCCCCGATCACGACGGCGGTGGAGTCGAGCTCTACATCGCCACGCAGTGGTTGCACGAGGACCGCAAACAGATCGCCGCCTGCCTCGGGCTTCCCGAGGACAAGGTACGACTCGTTCTCGGCGGCGTCGGCGGAGCTTTCGGTGCCCGGGAAGACATCAGTCTCCAGGTGCACACCTGCCTTCTCTCTCTGCGCACCGGACGACCGGTTCGAATCGCGTACGACCGCGAGGAAAGCTTCTACGGACACGTTCATCGCCATCCGGCCAAGATCTGGATGAGACACCACGCCGACCGTGACGGTCGAATCGTTCGCATCGAATCGCGAGTCGTCTTCGACGGAGGAGCGTATTGCAGCACCTCACCGGCCGTCCTGGTGAACGGCATCTCGCAGATCCAGGGTCCTTACAAGTGTCCGAGTGCTCTGGTCGAGAGTTGGGCGGTACGTACGAACAATCCCCCGTGCGGAGCCATGCGCGGTTTCGGAGTCGTCCAAGCGTGTTTCGCTCACGAGAGTCAGATGGACAAGTTGGCCGCGGCGGTCGGCCTCGATCCGGTCGAGATCCGCTTGCGCAACGCCATGGAGACGGGCGACGTTCTCGTCACTGGACAGATCGTCGACGACGTCGCTCCCGTCGAACGCTGCATTCTCGACACCGCGGCGATTCCCCTCCCTCCCCTCGAACCGACGAGCGACGATTACCGAGACATACCAGGTGGTAGCGGTCTCACCGCCGAACGACGCCACATTCGTCGCGGCGTCGGTTGGGGGGTCAGCATCAAGAACCTGATGTATTCCGAAGGGTTCGACGATTACTCGACCGCACGCTGTCGCATCGAGGACGGTGTCGTCACCGTCAAGTTCGCCACCGCTGAGGTGGGCCAGGGCTTCGTGATGTTGGCTCAGCAGATCGCCCGCACCGTTCTGGGTGTCGACGACGTCCTCCTCGACACCATCGACACGCAGATCGGATCGGCCGGTTCGACCTCGGCGAGCCGGCAGACGTGGATGAGTGGTGGTGCCGTCGACGCCGCTTGTCGAGCCGCTCGGGAACGACTGCTCGACCGAGTGGCCGAGCGCGACGGCCTCGACCGCTCGTCGTTGCGCATCGAGGACACCGAGATCGTCGATGGGCTCGGATATCGACGTGGTGTCGTCGAGGCGGCTCGCGGACTACGTGTCGACGAAACGGCGGAGTATCACCACCCCCGCACCGAGGATCTCGACGAGAACGGCCAGGGCAATTGTCATGTCGCTTTCGCCTTCGTCGCCCACCGAGCCGTGGTCGACGTGGATCTCGATCTCGGTCTCGTGAAGGTGGTCCAGATCGCCACCGCTCAAGACGTCGGACGAGTTCTGAACCCATTGTCGTGCGTCGGCCAGGTCGAGGGCGGAATCGCCCAGGGCCTCGGATTGGCTGTCATGGAGGAAATCGTCGTGAACGACGGATTGGTGAAGAACCCGAGTTTCACCGACTACCTGCTCCCCACGTTCCTCGATGCTCCCGACGTGCGCGCCGTGTTCATCGAGGAGTTCGAGCCCAAGTCGCCCCTCGGCGCCAAGGGAGTCGGTGAACCGCCCTGCATCAGCGTGACACCCGCCATCGTGAACGCCATTCGGCAGGCCACCGGGCGAGAACTCCCTCGCGTCCCGGTGCGTCCCTACGACATCTGCCTGTGACGGTTGCTCCTCCCGAGGGTTCGACACCCGGGCCCGGTTGGAGTTGCCGTACGCTGACCACATGACGGACAACGGTCTCGACTTCGCACCCTTCGACTGCGACAACCACTACTACGAGGCGCTCGACGCCTTCACCCGGTATCTCGACCCGGCTCTTGGACCTCGCTGTGTTCAGTGGGCCCAGATCGACGGGCGTCAGTATCAGGTCGTCGGTGGTCGAGTCAGCCGCGTCGTGACCAATCCGACTTTCGATCCGATCGCCCCGGCCGGCGCGATGCACGACTACTTCCGCGGTAATCCCGAGGGCAAGAATCCGCTCGAGTTCCTCCGTCAGCGTGAGCCGATCCGAGCCGAGTATCGCGATCGCGACACTCGCTTGCGAACCATGGACGCGCAGGGAGTGAGCCGGATCTGGCTGTTCCCGACGCTCGGCATGCTCTACGAGGAGTTGCTCAAACACGATCCGCAGGCGGTGTGCTTGACGTTCACCGCCTTCAATCGTTGGCTCGAAGAGGATTGGGGCTTCGACTTCTGCGATCGCATCTTCGCCGGCCCCTATTTGTCGCTCGCCGACGTCGATTGGTCCGTGCGCGAACTCGAACGAGTCCTCTCGGCCGGTGCCCGCGTCATCGTGATGCGTCCAGCGGCCGCCCACACCGTGGAAGGAGTGTTCTCCCCGTTCGATCAGCGTTTCGATCCGTTCTGGTCGCGGGTGAACGAAGCCGGGGTCACGGTCGTCATTCATGCCGGCGACAGTGGCTATTCAAGCAATGGTTACGCCAACGATTCCTTCTCGGCTCAGTTCTCGGGCGGCGGATGGAAGCCTTCGATCAAGAGCTTCGCCATCGAACGGGCCGCCCAGGACTTCGTGATGTCGTCGGTCTTCGAGAAGATGTTCGATCGATTCCCACGTCTGCGAATGGCCAGCGTCGAGAACGGATCGGACTTCTTGGGCGACGCGATGAAGAAGATGACATCGACGGCCAAGAAGATGCCCGGTTACTTCTCCGACGATCCGATCGAGACTTTCCGACGCCACTGGTGGATCAATCCCTTCTGGGAGGACGACGTGCACACGGTGGTCGACCTCATGGGTTCGGACCGAGTCCTCTTCGGCTCGGACTGGCCGCACATCGAGGGCATGCCCAACCCGCTCGACTATCTGCCGGAGTTGAAGGCTTTCGACGACGTGGACCGGCGACGGATCCTGCACGACAACGTTCTGTCGCTCAATTCTCGTCTCGCATAGTCACCACGTGTCACGTAGTCACCACGTGTCGACGTTCGGTCGCTTGCGCGTTCGCCGCTGATCGGGTCTCCACGGACCGACCATCGTGGAGAGCCATCGACGGGTGTCGGCCGGATCGATCACGTCGTCGATCTCGAAATGCGTGGCCACCGAGACCGCTTTTCCGTGTTCGTACATACGGTCGACCATGACCTGGAAGGTGGCGTCGCGTTCGACCGGATCGGAGATCGCGTCGAGCTCGTGCCGGTAACCGAGCCGCACCGCACCCTCGAGACCCATGCCACCGAACTCCCCCGTGGGCCAGGCCACGCAGGCCAACGGCGCCTTCGTCGATCCGGCCATCATCGCCTGCGCACCCAGTCCGTAGGACTTCCGAACGACCACGCTCACGACCGGCACGTCGATGTTGACGCCGGTGACGAAGAGACGGCTGCAGTGGCGCACGAGAGCGGTCTCTTCTACATCGGGACCCACCATCATCCCTGGCGTGTCGACGAGAGTGACGACCGGCAGATCGAAGGCATCACAGAGTTGAAGGAAGCGGGCGGCTTTGTCGGCGCCGTCGCTGTCGATCGCCCCGGCCAAGTGGCGCGGGTCGTTGGCCACCACTCCGACGGCTCGCCCTTCGATTCGGGCGAGAGCGGTGATCATCCCTGCACCGAAACCAGACCGGAGCTCGAGCACCGAATCGGTGTCGAAGAGTCCGAACACGACCTTGCGCATGTCGTACGCCTTCTTGCGATCGGTGGGCACGACGTCGCGCAACGATTCCTGCTCCGGAGACGACCAGTCCGTGCGTGGCTCCTGAAAGTACGAGAGGTATTTCTTCGCCAGTTCGACCGAGTGAGCGTCGTCTCGAGCGACCAGATCCACGACACCGTTGGCGACCTGAACGGCGAGTGGACCGATGGTGTCGGGTTCGTGCACCCCGAGTCCTCCACCCTCGATCATCGCCGGCCCTCCCATACCGATGTTCGAGCCGACGAGAGCGATGACGACGTCACAGCAGCCGAGCAGAGCGGCGTTGCCGGCGAAGCAATACCCGCCGGTCACACCGACCAGGGGAACGAGACCTGACAGACGTGCGAAATCATGAAAGGCCCAACAATCGAGCCCGGAAACGCCGAGTCCGTCGGTGTCACCCGGCCGTCCTCCGCCACCTTCGGCGAACAGCACGACGGGAAGTCGCATTCGTTCGGCGACGTCGAAGAGACGATCCTTCTTGCGATGGTTCTGTTGCCCTTGGGTGCCGGCCAGGACCGTGTAATCGTACGACATGACCACCACGCGACGATCGACCCCATGGTCGCTTCGACCATTGACCTCTCCGATTCCCCCCACCAAACCGTCGGCCGGCGTGCGAGCGATCAAGTCGTCCGTCGAACGTCGCCGACGCTGAGCGGCGATGACGAGGGGGCCGTACTCCACGAACGTTCCTGGTTCCACGAGATCATGGAGGTTTTCTCGTGCCGTCCGACGACCCCGAGCTCGCCGTTTGGCGACGTCGTCGGGGCGGGATTCGTCGAGCCCGCGTCGGTGTCGCTCGAGAACCTCGACGAGGTCACGGCGTTCACGATCGGTGTCGTCGTCCTCGCCCGCGTCGTCGGCGTGATCGACTTCGGTCACGCTCGCGAGAACCTCCCCTGGTTTCACCGTCGTCCCGATCACCACATGAACGATGTCGAGACGGGCAGGAACGTCGTGAACCACGTCGTGCTGCATCTTCATCGATTCGAGCACGAGAATGGGTCGACCGGCGCCGATCACCGCCCCGGGTTCGGCCGACCAGAGCACCGTTCCTTGCATCGGCGCGACGAGGTCGTGAGTCATGATCGACGTCGTGACCCGTCAGTGGGCCGGGAAGGCGACGACGGCCGAACGAGGACCGCGAACTTGTCCGCCCGCCCAGGTGACGGCCGCCGGATCGACGAGGGCGAACTCCGGGATCCGTTGGATGAAGGTTTCGATCGAGATCCGGAGTTCCATACGAGCCAGATTCGAACCCGCGCACCGGTGAATGCCGGCTC
>JBEDFW010000179.1:0-2587 GCA_041174985.1 Actinomycetota bacterium
ACGTGCCTCGTGACGGCGACGGTGAATATCAGTGGCTGAAGTGGGCGATCGCATCGATCATCAGATCGAACGCTGGATCGTGATCGATGGTCCAGAGCACGTCGCAGTTCGGCTCACGGACCTCTTTCAGATCACGCTGGTCGATCACCGTCATGCCGCGCGTGTGCGTTCCGTTCAGTTCGACCACCACGTGCGACGGGCGGCGGGTGAACAACTCGGGATGCGACAAGCAGAGCACTGAGCACGGATCGTGCACGGCACCACCGTCCATGCCGTGATGTCGTGACATGTAGGTGTTGGTGAAGAACTGCATGAGATCGCCGAGCACCGACGCCAAACGACCGGGCAGAGCGCGAACGCGATCGATGCGCGGTTGTGTGGCCCGGAACTGATGAGTGAGATTCAGACCCGCCATGACCAGTGGTCCGCCGTAGTTGAAGACCACGTCGGCGGCTTCGGGGTCGACCCAGATGTTGAATTCGGCCGAGGAAGTGCGGTTGCCGAACGTGCCGCCACCCATGAGCGAGATACCGGCCACGCGTCGCGCCAGATCGGGAGCGAGTCGCAAGGCCATCGCAATGTTGGTGAGCGGTCCGGTGGGCACGAGCCACAACCCCTCGCGCGAACGACAAGTGTCGATGATGTAACCGACCGCGTCCTCGCTGTCGATGGTCGACGTGGGAGCCGGCAGATCGGCACCGTCGAGACCGCTCTCACCGTGCACGTAGGTGGCGTACTGGGGCGGAGCGACGAGTGGACGCACCGCGCCCTTGTGCACCGGCACCGACAACCCGAGCAGATCCTTCATCACGAGCGCGTTGTAGGTGGTCGACTCGATGGGTGCGTTGCCCGACACGGTGGTGATCCCCACGAGGTCGGCGTAGCGAGCCGCGACCACGATCGCCAGTGCGTCGTCGTGACCGGGATCGCAATCGAGAATGATCGACGGAGTGGGCATGCGTCGACTCTAGATGACCGCTCGCGACGAGATCAGACGAGCAGAGCGCCGGCGTCGTCGAGTCGCACCGCACGCCCGACCCATTCGCCCTCGCACATCGCCGCACAGATCGCGGCATCTTCCGAGTCGCCCCACGCGCGTCCGCCATCGGGCAGGCGACACGCGGCGATGGCGCGTTCGGGGTTGCCGTCGCGATCGTGCATCACCGTGTACGCCTCGACGGTGGCCGGTCCGGCTGACGCGCCGATCGGCACCGGCACTCGTCGTGGCAGCGCGTCGATCTGTGCTTGCGGATAGGCGTGGCGGAATCCGTGCGGTGACGGCTCGGCCGAGTACACGCCGAACGCGTGCTTGGTGGTGTAGCCACCGTTCGCCCACACGAGCCCTTTCTCCTTCGGGCGGGCGCGCAATTCGCCCACCACGGTGGCGATGGCGTGCATCACGTAGTTGTTCCACGGTCCGCCGGCGAAGGGCAATCCACCGGTGCGAGTGAGTTGCTGAGTGATCGACAGTCCGAGTGCGCGGGCACCCAATTGCACCGCCGAGGGGAAACACGAATAGAGGTCGACGATGTCGATGTCGGAGATCGACGTCTCGGCGAGGTCGAGCACCATCTTTCCGCCCAACTCGATGGCGGGTGTCTCGGTGAATTCCCAACGCTCCGACACGAAGTTGTGTTCGTGGCAGTCGGTGCCGGCGAGCGGGAACACCCAACGATCGCGCGAGATTCCCAACCGAGTGGCCGCCTCGACCGAACACATGATGATCGCCGCCGACTGATCGACGTCGTTGTTGGAGTTCATGAGTTTGGGATAGGGCAGACCGATCATGCGATTGCGTGGTCCGACGGTGCGGATCTCTTCGGGTGACAACGCCGTGCGCAACCATGCGTGCGGATTGCCGGCGGCGACGTGCGAGAAGCGCGACCACAACTCCGAGATGTGAACCATGTGCTCGGCAGGAGTGCGACCGGCCGCAGCCCGAATCGCCGTTTCGAACATGGGATAGATCTGAATGGGAGCCCAGATCTTGCGCGAGGTCTCGATCTCGTGATTCATGACGAGCTCTTCGCCGATCACGCGCTCGGGCACCACGTCGTCGGGAACCACCGGCCAGGGCAATTCCACACCGAGAGCTCGCACTCGCTTGCGCACTCGCATGGTCTCGCCACCGCACAACACCACGACGTCGTTGCGTCCGGCCTGGATCTCGAGAGCGGTGGTGTTGAGCAACGATTGCGGGCTGTTGCCGCCGTTCGCCGTCACCCCCGTTTCACGCGGGGCGATGCCCAATTCCGACGCGATGAATCGGGCCGGATCTCGATAGCGCCACGACAGGAACGACACCACGCGTAGCGAATCGACCGCGTCGAGCGACGAGAGCCCGGCATCGGTCGCCGCGGCCCGAACCGCCGACGCGATGAAGGCCGCGGTGGTGGGCGATTGCAACGGATCGTCGACACGCTGTTGGTGCTGTCCGACACCGACGATGACAGGCGTGCGGGGATCGAGGGGCATGAACGAAATGTACGCCCCGATCTCTTCCGGGGACGAACGGTCAGCGACCTAGGATCGACCCATGTCCGGCTCCAAGCGCATCGCCATCGGCTCCGACCACGCGGGCTACGAA
>JBEDFW010000180.1:0-7902 GCA_041174985.1 Actinomycetota bacterium
AGAGCGAGAGTGGCCATCACGTCATCGGCGTTGTAGCGCAGCAACTTGTCGGCCATCACGCCGCGATCGGGATTGGTCGGATCACACGCGGCCCGGTACCACAGGATCGAGTTGCCTCCACTCGCATCTTCGGCGTCCCATGCGAAACCCGACAACGGTGCCACGTCCTTCAGGCCAAGTTTGCGCGTCGGCCAGTGGAACCGTTTCACCAGATCGTGCATGTCGACCCACCAATCGTTGGAGGGAAGGGCACCGATCGCCTCGAGTGACGGCACGCCCGAATCGGTTGCCGCTCGTGCCGACGCTTCTTTCATGCGCGGAATCTCGGCGAATCCTCCGGAGTAGCAGTACACCGCGATCGTGCGGCCCGTGGCTTCGGTGCGCGACACGAGATCGTGCAACCACGTCCAGAAGTCGGCCAGGAGCCGACCCTCGATGCGCGGATCGGAGCGATCGAACGAGTGGAACGACCGGTACTCCCCGTCGTTCCAACTGCCATCGGCCCGACGTTCGGACACGTGACACCCGTACATGTAGACGATGTCGTCGTTCTCGATGTCGAAGTCGATCTCGACGTCGGCGCGCGGCACGACGATGGCCTCGCTTCCTCGCTTGTAGTAGGGGCGAGCGTCGTCACGCAGGAACACTCGAGCGGTGTCGATGTCGGCCGACAGTCGCGAGTAGGCGGGGACCGGATTGGTCTCGAGATGCACCGGATCGAGGGCGGCCAGGTGGGGAATCGTTTCCACGCCCCCTTCGGCCAGTTTGCGCACGGCGAGAACGCCGACTCCTTGCAGCAGCGACACGTGGCCCTCGGCGACCAACTCGGACTCGCAGACGTCGTGCCAACGACAGGTCTTGCATTCGTCGCGGTACACCGGTCGCGTGTGCGGTCGTTCGTCGCGTCGCATGGACTCGACCGCCGCCCACCTGGACGCCCACTCCGATCGAACTTGTTCGAGGAGGGAATCCTTCCCGTCGTCGAGTGGTCGCCACGTGATCCCGAGATCGGGATTGATCGTTCCGCCGATCGGCGCGATGTCGGGTGCGTGTCCGAGATCGGTGAGCATCAGCCAGTAGTGCGCGAGTTGCAGCCCGTGGTCGGGCTTGGCTCTCCCCACTCCGAGATCGGTGTCGGTGGCCGACTCGAACCACGGTTCGGAGCGGCTCGACACCGACCAGACCTTCGCCTTGGCGGAGCCTTCGAGAGGCCTGGAGTTCTTGACGTCGACCGGAAGGTACGCCCACTTGTCGTTCGGGAGTTTGGAGTCGCCGAACCGAATCAGGATGTCGGGTCGACCGCCACGATGATTCACGATCGGCAGCGCGGCTCCGAGAACGATGCGATCGCCTCGCTGCATCGCCTGGGCGGTCGCCGCCTCGGCATCGTCGAACACGCGCATCGACGAGATCTTGTGCAGACGTGACAATTCGGCGAACACTTCGTCTTCGAATTCGAGGCCCTCGTCGAATCGCATCTGCTGCTGATCGTCGACCGGCAGCAACGCGAGCCCGTCGTAACGACTGTTGCGGTCGTTGACCTCACGGTGGGCGCAACCCACCGCGAACCGCGAGCCGCCAACGTCACCGGGACGAAGGGAGAGTCGGAGGTCAGACGACGAGGTCACGATCGAGGTGATACTTCCAGAAAGCGGTGTGCTGTGCATGTCCACGCCCGACCACGTCGGCTCGCCCGAGCGCCTGATCGGCCTCGGGCAGATGACCATCGAGGGTTCGGCCCACGTTGTCGCGGGTGACGAAGAAGCACGCCGATCGATGGCGCGAGGCCATCACGCAGAGTCGACCGGTCTCGAGATCGAATGACGAAGGCACTTCGACTCCCGACAACGGATGAACCGCGATCATGACCGGACGTTGCAGACCCTGCCATCGCTCGGGCGTGGTGACACGGATCCCGTGGCGGCCCCGCCACGCTGCGGGTAACGCCTGTTCGATCGCGGTGTTCATGAGATTGTGCGTGGAGACGATGCCGATGTCGGACGGTTCGAGGAGGCGCGGAGACGTTCGGTGCTCGGCGTGGGCCGAATACTCGCACTCGAGTCCGAGGAGGCGCTCGGCGAGGCCAGCCACCACCTCGGCGAGTTCGGTGTCGGGATCGAAGACGGCTCCGTCGGTGTGCGAAGGATGAGTGAGGATCACCGTCGACGACCGAGTGAGCGCCGCAACGGCCCGGTCGGTGGCCCGTGTCGGGTCGAGGTCGAGACGAGGACGGAGGAACCGCTCCCCCGGCGCGGCCTGCGCGTCGAAATCGAAGTCGTAGAACGTGCGAACCAGCCCGACCGAATCGTGCGGGAGACGCCAACACGTGTCGAGATGAAGACGTGTGGTCACGGCGCCGAGTTCGGGATTGTCGAGAATCACGTCGGGTGCCGGGCGATGCGGTGCGACCGGTGAGACCTCCCATCGATCGACGTCGACGGTCACGACGGGCGGGATCTGTCCCGGATCACCGATGAGGACGTACCGGGCCGCGACGTCACGCAACGTGAGAAAGTCGGCCCACGTCATCTGCCAGGCCTCGTCGACGAAGAGCACGTCGTACGGATCGAGCACGTCGCTGATGGCCCATTTGGCCACGGTGCCGACGACGAGCGAGGGCCCTGACGGAAGGCTGTCGACCTTGTCGACCACGAACACGTTGCTCGGCAAGTCACCGCTGTAGCCACCCGACGAGAACCGAACGATGTCGGCATGAACGAACGCATCGGCGATCTGCGTGCACAAGTCGTCGACCTGATTGTTGGTCTGGGCAGCGATGGCGATCCGAACCGGAGCTTCGATCAGATCAGCGAGAGCATGGACGAGGTTGTGCGACTTGCCCGACCCGGGCGGGGCCTTCACCACGCACACCCGGTCGTCGCCGAGCACGAAATCGTGCAATCGTTCGGCGACACTCACGGTCCGACCTCGGTGGACGCCACGACCGCTCCGTCGTCGTCGAAGGCGGCATGACGGAGTCGCGGGCTGAGAAGAAGCGACGTGATGTCGTATTCGATGTCCCGTCCGGCGTGGGCGATTTTCTTGAACGAGAGATGCGTGGGCCGAGCCGGCAGGAAGGCCATCGTTCGACCCGACCAAGCCGGGTCGCCGGCGGCCCGGTGATCGGGACCGTGCTTCTTGCGGAGTTTCCACAGCGGTCGCAACACGAGTCGGCGATCGTCCAGATCGACGGCGAGCAATTCGAGCTCGAGTTCGGGCAGACCAGCGATCACCAATCGCTTCCCGGCTTCGAGAGTCGTGAGGTCGGGATAGGTGTAGGTGACGATCCATTCGTCGGTGTCGACCGAATCAACGGTTCCGATCACACCTCGGCCGGCCGCCAACTCCTCGCGCTGCAACTCACGATCTCCGTGCACGAGAGTGAAACGCTCCTTTTCCGCCTGGGCGTTGCGCTGGTGAAAGGCTGCACTCGCCCGCCGCGCGTTGTGATCGGTGAAGACATTGGGCCACCAGACGTTCTCGCCGGCCAGTTCGCTCAACGTCGGCGAACCCCATGTGGTGAACATCGTCTTCGCGCTCTCGGTCACGAGTTCACCGAGACGGGCGTTGGGTCGACGGGTGTCGCCTCGCAATTGGGCGATCGCATCGGCCGTCAGGTTCCATCGGTGAAGCAGTGGATCGTGCAAGAGGACATCGATCCGCGAGGCGAGACGACTCTTGGCGGACTCGTCACCTGCGGCGCGAGCAACACCCCACTCCTCGACGAGGGGCTGCAGTTCGGCGCGCTCGTGTTCGGGTTCGAGCACCGTCGAGACCGAGATTCGTTCGGCGGTGTGCGCCGCACGGTGTCGTTGCTCGCGGCTTCGACCGCCCGTGAGCCACCCGAGTAGATGACCGATGTGTCCTTGGCGGACGGGCGAGGTCGGGAACACGTACGCCGAACGCAAAGCCTCGGTGGCCGAGACCACGGTTTGCTGGCCGGGACGCTGCGCCTCGAGAAAGAGGGCGTTGCACAGGTTGCCGAGTGCACGCAGGGTGGCGACATCGGCGCGGTCCCACGTGGTGCGGGCGTACGCCGCGGCCAAGAAATGAAGCATCTCGAGATGCGACGGACCGGGCAGCCAGATCTGTCGATGAGGCGCGCTGGCGAAAGCCGCCGGACCGTCGGGATGCCACTGCGGATGACGGAAGTGGCGCAGGACGATGGGCGCGACGTGCAGCATCATGTCGGCGACCAGGTCGCGGTTGCGAGCCTCGGGGACGCTGAAGACGGTCGGTCCGTCGGAGGGCGCGCCGATCGCGACTCCCCACGGTCGGGACTCCCCGCCCATGCGGACGAAAGCCACGACGAGAACGTCGTCGTCGGCCGCCACGTGCCGATTGACGACCGCCCCTCGTGGCATCGGGCGACCTTCGTGCCACGCGTGCAGACGGCGAATCGTTTCGAGGTCGGCGGTCACGGCAACACCGGCAATCCGTCGTCGAGGCGAGTCACGAGATCGCGTTCGGCACGCGACGTGGGCGTCGAGCCCCCGAGCAATTCGTCGACGCGTGACAGAGGCACACCGTTCAAGAACCTCTCGACGTCGTCACCGAGCACCACGCCCCGATCGCTGTCGATCGCCTGGCGGTAACAGATGTCGGCTCGCTCACAGAACGACAGACACGAATCCTGGAAATAGGTGTCGGCGTGACGCACGAGGTCGATGAGCGAATCGGGATCGTCGTCGTCACCCGAGCCGTACTCGCCGTTCATGAGTTCGGCCGCCTTCTCCATGAGTTGGAAGCCGCGCTCGGCGCGCACGAGTTGGTACGTGAGATCTTCTCCGCTCCGGACACTCGGCTGATTGGAGCCCGGGTACGTGAGAACCAGGAAGCCCCGGCGCGACACCTGGACCCGACCGGCGAGACCGAGGCCCTCGAGCGTGACGTCGAGAGCGTGAACGTACAGACCCATCTGAGCGCGCGCGGCAGCCAAGTCGGACCGACTGGTGTGACCGCCTTGATCGGCGTAGGTCTTGATCTCCCCGACTGCGATCGTGGGAACGGAGTCGCTCGTGTGCACGGCCAGGACGTCGATGATGAGGAGTGCTTCGGGAAGCATGACGCCGCGCGGAATGCGTACCGTCAGACTGGAGACCGCTCCGTCGAAGGAGCGTCCTTCGGCCAGCGAAGTGAGGAAACGGTGGCCGAGTTCGACCGCGGTGTCGAGATCGGCGATGGATCCACCGTTCGCCACGGTGCGATGGTCGGCGAAATCGCCGGCATCGGACCGCAACACCTCGGCCCCGCGCAACGCTTCGAGCAGACGTGTTCCGCTGTCTCGGACGAGACCGTCCTCGAAGGTGCGACCGCGGGCCAGCGCGAACACCGACTGCCCGTCGCGAGGGGCCGACGGGTCGTCACGTCGAGCGACCGCGCCCATCTTCACGTTGTGAACGGCCGACACCACGTTGGCGTGGCACTGCGGGTTACGAGCCCACTGCTCGAATCGCCGTCGCGTCTCGCGTCGTGCCCGCTCGTTCGTGCCGCTCACGGGGCGAACGTACCAAAGGGGTGTGCGGAGCGGTCGTAGTAAGGTTCGGCTCACATCGTTCCGGGGAAACGGTGTGAGCAGGGGGAGCGATGACCTACGGCGGTGAGCGCATCGATTGGGAACCCGTCAAGAGCTGGGTGACCGATTGGGACTGGCTCGATGATGGTTGGGGCGAGAACGCCATCAGCATCTGGAACGAGGTACGCGAGCAGTGTCCGATCGCCAGCACCGAGCGGTACGGACGGGCCTTCATGCCGGTGACGATGGACGCGGTCAGAACCATCGCGAACGACACCGACAATTTCTCGTCGATTTGGGTGAACGTGTCGCGACCCGACGCACCACGGCGACCGGCGCCGCCGATCACGAGTGATCCGCCCGATCATCACGGTCACCGTCGTCTCATCCTTCCGGCTTTCAATCCCAAGGCCGTCGCGTCGATCGAGCCCGAGATGCGCGCGTTCTGTCGACACCTCATTGCCGAGATCGGGACGTCACCCACCGCCGACGCCGCCGAGCAGTACAGCCAGCACGTTCCGGTGCACGGAATCTGCATCATCACCGGGCTTCCCGAAGAGGACGCCGACCTGTTCCGGGACTGGATCTACAAGAACTTCCAACTCGCGCCGAAGGACAACACGATCCGTCTGCAGGTGGCCACCGAGATGACCGAATACATCGACGTGCTTCTGAAGGATCGTCTGAAGAATCCGAAGGACGATCTCCTGACGGTCGTGGCCAATGCACAGATCGACGGCCAGGACGTCGAGTGGGACATCAAGGTCGGCTACATCCGTCTGCAGATCGTGGCCGGCATCGACACCACCTGGAGTGCCATCGGCTCGGGGCTGTGGCACTTCGCGCAGCACAACGATCAGGTGCAGCGGTTGGTCGCGGTTCCCGACGATCACGATCTGTGGTCGGAGGCGACCGAGGAGGTGTTGCGCTACTACGCGCCGGTCACGATGGCCCGCAAGGTGGTGAAAGACGTCGAGGTCTCGGGATGCCCGATGCACGCCGGTGATCAGACGCTCGTGACCTTCCCAGCCGCCAATCACGACCCCAACGAATTCGAACGCGCCGACGAATTCGTCCTCGACCGCAAGAACAATCGTCACGTGGCCTTCGGACTGGGCATTCATCGCTGCGCGGGTTCGAACCTGGCGCGGCTCGAGATGATCGTCGCGTTCCAGGAATGGTTGCGGGCGTTCCCGAACTACTCGCTCGATCCCAGCAAGAAGGTCACCTGGGCCAACGGACAGGTGCGCGGACCGCGCATCCTTCCCGTTCTGACGGGTCGGTGACGTCGTCATGACACGAGTTCCCGAACAGATCGCCGACATCGATCTCGATTGGTTGAACGAGGCCCTCGCGCCGAATCCGACCGTCGGCCGTCTCGCATCGTTCACCGCCGAACGCCTGGGCGAAGGGGTGGGCATCCTCGGAGAACTGGCTCGCCTGCACCTCACGTACGCACCGGGCGAATCCGGACCGTCCACGATGATCGCCAAATGTCAGTCACCCGCTCCCGAGAACCGCTTCCTCGGCGAGGTGATGGGCTTCTACTTGCGAGAGGTGAACTTCTACCGCGAGGTCGCGTCGTCACTCACCGTTCGTGTCCCGCGTCCCTACTACGTCGATGCCGGCCCGAACGGTTTGCCGTTCGTCCTGTTGATCGAGGAGATCGTGGGGGCGCGGTGTCCCGACCAGATCAGCGGCATCACGATCGACGAGACGCGCCGCATCCTCGACGTGGTGGCCACGCTTCACGCACGCTTCTGGGACTCCCCCGATCTCGAGACCATGACCTGGCTTCCTCCGATGAACAACCCGCTCTACAAATCGGGCCGCGACATGGCATTGGCGCGACTTCCCGAGTTCCGCGCCAAGTTCGGTGATCGTGTCTCGCCCGCGTTCATGGACGTGATCGAGCGTGCCTGCAACGAGTACCCGAATCTTCTCGATCATCTCGCGGCTCTCGACCACCTCACGTTCACGCACACCGACTGCCGCGCCGAGAACTATCTCTTCGGAGGGTCGGCCGGAGCCGACACCGTGACCATGATCGATTTCCAGTTGTCGACCCGTCACATGGGACCGTGGGACGTGGCCAATCTGGTCACCGGATCGCTGTCGCCGGAGGACCGTCGTACCCACGAGATGGATCTACTACGGGCCTACTACGACAAAGTGATTTCGCTCGGAGTCACCGGTTACACCTTCGACCGCTGTTATCTCGATTACAAGCGCAGTCTTCTGCAGCTGTGTACGGCACAGGTGATCACGAGTGATCTCCAAGGTGGCAACGAACGAGGAACGCTCCTGCTCGAGAACCTGCACATCCGGCCGGTTCTCGCCGCCGAAGAACACGGCGTCGGGGAACTCCTCGACGAGTTCTGCTGACG
>JBEDFW010000181.1:0-5934 GCA_041174985.1 Actinomycetota bacterium
CCTCGAAACATGACGACGGCGTCTTCCACGAAGACCGAGTCGGGGCAATCGTCGGCGGGTGGCACCGAGACGACGTTCCAGCCGAGTTCGGAGAGTACGTCCACGTAGCCGCGCCATTGGCGATGAGCGAGCTCGGTGTCGACTGGGAATCGATCGATGTGCGTGACCAGACCTTGGGCGAGACGAGGGCTCGGTGATCGAACCAGAACCGTCGGGTGCTTCGGGGCAGGCACGAAACGAGCCTACGACTAGTCTCCGGTCGGGGAATCGATCAAGGGGACGGTATGGCTCACGATCTCGTCATTCGCAACGGCTCGGTCATCGACGGTACGGGATCGGCAGAGATCCGCGCCGATGTGGCGATCGACGGCGATCGCATCACGGCGATCGGAGATCTGTCGGGCGCGACGGCCTCGCGTGAGATCGATGCGACCGGCCACGTCGTCACACCTGGTTTCGTCGATCTTCACACTCACCTCGACGCGCAGATCGCCTGGGATCCGATGATGACCTCGTCGTCGTGGCACGGTGTCACGACGGTGCTCATGGGGAACTGTGGAGTCACCTTCGCACCCGTTGCTCCGTCGTCGCGGAGTTATCTCGCCGAACTCATGGAAAGTGTGGAAGACATTCCGCGCGAGGCAATTCTTGGTGGCCTGCCGTGGGACTGGGAAACCTTCCCCCAGTATCTCGATTCCGTGCAACGCCTCTCGCCGGCGCTCAACGTGGTCGGTATGGTCGGTCATTGCGCGGTTCGGTACCACGTGATGGGCGATCGCTCGATGGCGGAGGACGCCGTTGCGACCCCGGACGAACTGGCCCGCATGCGCGAGATCGTGGCCGAGTCGGTGGCTGGAGGAGCGGTCGGCTTCTCGACGTCGCGAATCCTCGTGCACACCGTCCCGGACGGTCGCAAGGTTCCCGGGACCTATGCGCCGATCGATGAATATCTCGCGGTTGCCGACGGCATGAACGATGGTGGCGGCGGACTGTTCCAGGCCGTGCTCGACTTCGAGACCAAGTTCCAACACGAGATCGAACTTCTTCGGGCGATGGCGCGACGCGCCGGAAACGTCCTCTTCTCGGCCGGAGTCGGCAACGGTTCGACTGACGCTGCGGGATTCTGGGACGGCACGCTGGCCGACATCCGCGCGAACGACGGCAACATTTCGGCGATTTCCATGACCCGACCGAGCGGAAGCCTCATGGGCTTGTATCAAGTGCCTCCGGTCGGTAGCGCGAAGTGGCGCGCGGTGATGTCGTTGCCGACCCTGGACGACCGATTGGCGGCGTTGGCTGACGCATCGACTCGGCGCGAGTTGATCGACGAAGGCATCGCGCGCGGAACCTGGTACGACCCGCGGTTCATCTATCCGCTCGGCAACGGTCCGGTTCCCGACTATCACGTCGAAGACGACGACTCGTTGGCGGTGCTCGCCGAGCGAGCCGGGCAACATCCGGTCGAGTGGATCGTCGATCGCCTGCTCGAGTCGGAGGGGCGCGAACTCTTCAACGTGTGGTTCTTCAACCGCAACCGAGCCAACATCGGCGACTTCTTGAATCTCGATGCGGTGTGCCCCGGTCTCGGGGATGCCGGTGCGCACGCCGGTCAGATCTGTGATGCCGACGCCCCGACGCACTACCTGGCTTACTGGTGTCGCGATCGCTCGATCACCGGACTCGCCGATGCCGTCAATCGGCTCACGGCCAAGCCGGCCGCGGTGCTTGGTCTGAAGGATCGTGGAACGCTGACGGTCGGATCGTTCGCCGATGTGAACGTGTTCGATCCGGCCGCCCTGCAGGTCGGTTATCCCGAGTACGTGAACGATTTCCCGAACGGGAAGGGACGGTTGCGCGTCGGTGCGACGGGATACGCGGCCACGCTGGTCAACGGTGAGATCGTGACCGAGCAAGGGCGCAACACCGGTCGCCGACCGGGACGCGTCATTCGCGAGTTCAGTCGCTGATCTATCGGGAGCCGTCGCTGCGCACGTATAGAAAGCGAACGACCGCCCGTGGGCGGCCGTTCGAGGAGAGCGGGTGACGGGAGCCGTCGCTGCGCACGTGTAGAAAGCGAACGACCGCCCGTGGGCGGCCGTTCGAGGAGAGCGGGTGACGGGAATCGAACCCGCATAGCCAGCTTGGAAGGCTGGAACTCTAGCCATTGAGCTACACCCGCAAGGGACTTCAGATTACCGACCGGGACGCCGGTCGGCACCGCCGACTCAGTGCGGGTACCGGGCGATGGCGGCCGTGATCTCGGCTTCGGCGGCCGCGGCGTTCGCCCATTCGCCCACGGTCGACTCCTTGCCCGGTTCGATCAACTTGTAGACCTCGAAGAAGTTGGCGATTTCGGCCAGCAGGAAGTCGGGCGCATCACCGAGGTCGCGGTAATGCTCGTAACGGGCGTCGCGTGAAGGGACGCACAGGACCTTGGCATCGGGACCCTTCTCGTCGCGCATCCAGAACACGCCGATCGGACGTGCCCACAGGTGACAGCCGGGGAACGTGGCTTGCGGCAGAAGGATCAGCGCGTCGAGCGGATCTCCGTCCTCGCCGAGCGTGTGCGGGAAGAACCCGTAGTCGAGGGGATACTGCGTGGCCGTGAAGAGGGTGCGATCGAGCCAGATCGCACCCGTGTCGTGGTCCATCTCGTACTTGTTCCGCGATCCCTGTGGGATCTCGACGATCATCTCGATCTCCATGTTCACTGCACCTCCGAGGTCGAGGACGAATTGTGGGAATCGGGCCGATGACGACGGGCTCGAACGACGAGGACGACGAGCCCCACGGCGATCAGAGCCACGGCTCCGTACTGGATGTAGTCGCCCCACCGCCCGGCTTTCTCCCATTGGTCACCCAGTCCCCAACCGATCGCGATCCACACCGCGTTCCAGACGAGTGATCCGAGGGCAGTGAGAATGGTGAACCGAACGAGCGGCATCTTCTCGGCGCCGGCTGGAATCGACACCACCGAGCGCACGACTGGAATCAGGCGACCGAAGAAGACGACCAGCGACCCGTGTCGCTCGAACCACTGGAATCCCTTGTGAACGTCGGACTTCTTCAATCCGACGAACCGACCGATGCCAGCCAGAAAGGCTTCGAGACGTTCCTCGTGCAGGAGGCGGCCGATCCCGTAGAGGAAGTAAGCGCCGACCACCGATCCGATGGTGGCGAACACCACGCCACCCACGAAACCGAATCTCGACTCACTCACGTTGAACCCGGTGAGAAGGAGCACCAGCTCCGATGGGATGGGCGGAAAGACGTTCTCGAGAGCGACGAGGGCGGCCACTCCGATCAGGCCGATCGCGTCGATGAAGTCGGCGGCCCAATCGATCATCGTCCCGAGCCTAGGGGACTGTTCCGCTCAAGACGTGCTCAGTACGTGTTCACCGTCGAGCGGAACTTGTTCATCAGGTGTGGACCCGCAGCGATGGGCTGGTGACGTGCACCGTCGCCACGGCAGGGCTCGAGGCATTCGATCACCGCATCCCAATTGGCGTTGTGGAAGAACGCGATCGACTGTCGTCGCCGAGCGGGTACGACGACCCGATGAAGCGTGGACCGCCAACGATCGTTCGTCCAACGTTCCATGGCGTCACCCAAATTGACGATCAACTGTCCGGGACCGGCCATGACCGGAGTCCACGAACCATCGAGCCCCTGCACCTCGAGCCCGGGTTCCTTCGGGTCGACTTCGAGGATCGTGAGGGTTCCGTAGTCGGTGTGGGCGCTGGCACCCAGCTCGGTGGGTGCGACATCGGCGGAATCGAGTCCGGGATAGTCGAGCGCTCGCATGGCACTCGTGTGTCGATCGATCATCGACTCGAAGTAGTCGGCGGGCAGGTCGAGCGACCGGGCCATGAGGGACAGCAAGCGTGAAGCGAGACCGCTCATTGCTCGGTAGCGAGCACTCCAGGAATCTTGAAGTGTCGCCGGTGTAGTCGGCCACTGATTGGCCGACCACGCGAATTCTTCGTCGGCGTCGGCGAAACGATGGGACGGGGGATCGACGGGACCGATCGCCAGACTTTGTTTGCGATCGGGCTGGGCCGTGTTGCCTTGCGAGCGTGCCAAGGTCTCGCCTTTCACCGGGGAGTATCCGTACGGATATCCGGGAGACGGCATGGCGACTCGCATCTTCTCGACGAGAGGCAGATCGAAGAACTCCCGGGCGTCGCGCCAGGCACGAGTCAGGATCACATCGTCGATTCCGTGGCCGGTGATCGACAAGAAACCGTGTGTCGCGCACGCGTCGGCGATCCGGGCGGGCGCGTCCTCCCGGGAGACGTCGACGACGGGGATGCTCACGGTCGATCTCAGCGTGGTCCGAGGTCGGGAGCCCACGCCGAGCCATTGATGTGACTGCCGCCGTCGACGAACAAGGTGTTGCCGGTGAGGTAGCGGCAGTCGTCGCTCGCGAGGAACGACACGACGGGAGCGACATCGAGGTAGGGGTCTCCGATGCGGTGCATCGGGTTGCCGAGGTCGGCGGCCGCCTCGAGTTCGGGATGCTGTCCCATGACTCGGCGGAAAGCGGCGCTCTTGGCGGCGGGACACACCGCATTGACGACGACGCCCGTGTCGGCCCACTCGCGCGCCGCGGTACGCGTGAGCGTACGCAGAGACTCCTTGCCCACGTTGTATTCCAGTGTTCCCATGTGAGCGTTCACTCCGTTCAGTGAACACATGTTGATCACCCGTCCCCAGCCCTGTTCGCGCATCTGGGGAAAGCACTCGCGCATGGCCCAGAAGGCCGCGTAGAACGCCATGTCGAGTCCACGTTGCAGAGTCTCGTTCGATTTGTGCTCGACCCGACCCATCGCCCCGCCACCCCAAGCGTTGTTCACGAGCACGTCGACCCGATCCCACTTCTCGCGGGTCGTTGCGATCATGCGGATGACGTCGTTCTCATTCGTGACGTCGGCACGACAGAAAGCGGCTCGACCTGCGAAATCCGACTCGACACGCGAACCGGTTTCGTCGACGTCGACACTCATGACCAGTGCGCCGTCTTCGACCAGTCGACGCACGACCCCAGCACCGATGCCATCGGCCCCTCCGGTCACCAGGGCCACGCGACCGTCGAGACGCGACATGTCAGCCGAGTGCGGCTTCGATCGCTGCGACGAGAGCGGGGTCGTCGGGACCGACCATCGGGCTGAACCGTGCGAGAACCGATCCGTCGCGACCGACCAGGAACTTCTCGAAGTTCCAGCGGATGTCACCAGCGGTTCCGTCGCCATCGGCGACTTTGGTCAGGTCGGTGTAGATCGGATGCCGACCACCACCGTTGACTTCGATCTTCTCGGTCATCGGGAACGTCACCCCGTAGTTGGTGGAACAGAAGGTGGCGATCTCATCGGGCGAACCGGGTTCCTGGCCGCCGAACTGATTGCACGGAACGCCGACGACCGAGAAGCCGCGCGACGAGTACTTCTCGTGCAACGCTTCCAGTCCGGTGTACTGCGGAGTGAGACCGCACTTGCTCGCCACATTGACGAGGAGACACACCTTGCCGGGTGCGATCTGGCCGAGGTTGGAGGCCTGGCCAGACAAGGTGCTGATGGAGTGATCGAGGATGCTCATGCGAGCATTGTGTCACGTCCTCAAACCGGGCAGATCACTCGCCGAAATTCCGGAATTTTTTTGGTGGTCGGGCTGTCGGTGCAACACCCCTTGGTTATGGTGAGGTCACGACTTCCCGTCGGTATCGATGTTCACTTTCGGGTGGCATCCCCAACATGTTTCGTGTTGAAGGGAGGTTGGTGTGCACGCCAGTTCTGTGCGGTGTTCGGGTTCGTTTCCTGTGGTGTTGGCGTTGTCGGCTGATGAGGTTCGTTCCCGGTTGGCCGAGATTCGGGTGGAGCGGTCCCGTTTGGATGCTGAGGAAGCGTTGCTGGTGGTTCGGTTGAACGAGTTGTCGGT
>JBEDFW010000182.1:0-7023 GCA_041174985.1 Actinomycetota bacterium
GTGTCGACGCATGACGTCGATCGACGAGTTCACCCCGACCCACGAAAGCGAGTCTCGATGAGCAATTCCGATCTGGTCCTGGTCGAACGGCGCGACGACGGCGTCGCCCTCGTGACCTTGAACAATCCCAAGGTGAACGCCCTCAGCCAAGCGGTGCTCGCTCGACTGTGCGAAGTGGCCGATGACCTCACGGCCGATCCGCCCGGTGCGGTGGTCGTCACGGGTGGCGATCGACTGTTCGCCGCCGGAGCCGACATCTCCGAGTTCGGCGGACCCGACGAAGCCGAACGGATCGGAGCCGGATTCCATCGAGCGCTCGATGCGGTCGCGGCCATCCCGCGTTTCGTGATCGCCGCGGTGAGCGGTTACGCGCTCGGCGGCGGATGCGAATTGGCCCTCGCTTGCGACTATCGAATCGCCGGAGAACGTGCGGTGTTCGGACAACCCGAGATCCTGCTCGGAATCGTTCCCGGTGGTGGGGGAACGCAACGTCTGCCCCGTCTCGTCGGTCCGAGTCGCGCCAAGGAACTCATGATCACCGGTCGACAGGTGAAATGCGACGAAGCCTTGTCGATCGGACTCGCCGATGAAGTGGTCCCCAACGACGCCCTTCTCGCACGCGCGCTGACTCTCGCCGCCGAAGTCGCCCGTGGTGCACTGGTCGCCCAGGCACTCGTCAAACGAGCCGTCGACGAAGGACTCTCGACCGACCTGGCCGACGGACTGCTTCTGGAGCGACGCGCTTTCGTCGAATCCTTCCATTCCGACGACAGTCGAATCGGCGTGCAGAGCTTCCTCGCCGAAGGTCCGGGCAAGGCTCGTTTCACGGGTCGCTGATCAGGTCTCGCCGCGCGCGTCGCGGTACACCTCGATGGTGCGTGCCGCGACCGCGGGCCACGAATACGTGTCGTTCACGAGCGAGCGAGCGTTCGCCGTGAGTTCGGAGGCCACGTTCGGTTCGGTCAGGACACGTTCGATGGCACTCGCCAGTTGAGCGTCGTTTCCCGGTTCGAAGAGGAGTGCGGCTCCGGTTCCGGCGAGGATCTCGTGCAGACCACCCGTGTCGGCGGCGATCACCGGTGCGCCGGCCGCGAGGGCCTCGAGGGCCACCACACCGAACGGCTCGTACAGAGACGGAATCACGACGCATCCCGCTCGGTGAAGCGTGGATCGCAATTCGGCGTCGGGCACGAAACCGGCCAAGTGGACGAGATCGTTCACTCCCTCGAGATCGATGCGGCTCTGCAATTCGGCGAGGTACGGGCCGCGTCCGGCGATGACGCCCGACAACTCGGGTACTCGACCACGTAGGCGCGCGATCGCCTGCGCGACGACTTGGAAACCTTTCTCGTAGAGCACACGACCCCACGCCATCACGAGTGGTCCCCGGACGGTGACGTCGGACGGGGCCCATGACTCGGCGTCGATGCCACTCGGTACGAGAACGACGTGCGAGGTGTCGATCTCGAACGCGTCGAGAACGCCGGCCGTCATGAACTGCGAGTTGCAGACGATCCGATCGGCTTCCCAGGCGAGCCAGTTCTCGACGGCATGGACACTCGACGCCTCGCCGGGTGGCACGTGCCCGCTGTGTCGACTGTGCTCGGTTCCGTGCATCGTCATCACGAGCGGCACGCCCTCGAGACGTGACACGGTTCGGGCGGCCCAACCGGTCGTCCAGTCGTGACCGTGCACGACATCGGGTCGCCAGTCCCCGAGACCGCCGACGAGTGCGACGAGATGATGATTGGCCGAGGCGACACCGGCCACCGTGTTCGATTCGTCGATCCAGGGCAGATCGACCGCGATGCGACGAACCATGACACCGTCGTCGTTCTCCGCGTCCGGTGCATCGGGAGCCGATGGAGTGAGCACCACCACCTCGTGTCCACCTGCGACGAGTGCACGAGCCAGGCCGCGCACGTGAGTCGACACTCCGGTGACCTTGTGCGGCGGGTACTCCCACGACACCATCAGCACGCGCACGAGAGCACCGTACCAAGGTGGGTGACCCTAACCTGGAGCCATGTCCTCGTCACCCGTGATCGCCGATGCGCGATGGTGGCGGGATCCATCGCTGCGGCCGATGATCGTCGCGTGCACGACCTTGAGCATGGCGGTCGGCGTGTTCGGGGTGTCGTTCGGTGTCGGTTCGGTGGCTGCCGGCTCGTCGATCGCGCAGACGTGTGCACTGTCGCTTCTCGTGTTCACCGGTGCTTCGCAGTTCTCCGCGGTGAGCGTGATCGGTGCCGGCGGTTCTCTCGGTTCGGCGCTCGGAGGAGCATTGCTTCTCGCCGCTCGCAACGGTGTCTACGGATTGGCCATGTCCCGTCGGATACACGGTCGTCTCCTCACGAGACTTCTGGCCGCTCAGCTCACGATCGACGAGACGACGGCCATGTCGGTGGGGCAGAAGGATCCTCGGGCCCAGCGAATCGCGTTCTGGTTCACGGGAGTCACCCTGTATCTCTTCTGGAACCTCGGCACCCTTCTCGGTGCCGTGGCCGGAAGTGCGATCGATCCGACGACGTACGGTCTCGACGCCGCTTTCCCGGCCGGCTTCGTGGCCATGGTGTGGCCCTTGCTGTCGGATCGGCGGGCCCGCACGGCGGCGATACTCGGAGGAGCGATCTGCGCGATCGCCGTACCTCTCACTGCGGTCGGTGTTCCGATTCTGCTGTCGGCACTGGCGGTCCTGGTGGGTCTGCAACGACCTCCCGTCGAGCGACGTGACGGGCCGACATGACCTGGACCCTCGTACTCGTTCTCTTCGCCGGTGCTTACGCGTTCAAGGTCACCGGTCTCGTGATCCTCGGTGGACGAACGCTGCCGCCGGTGATCGACCGTTGTCTCGCTCTCATCCCGGCCGCGGTCGTCACCGCACTCGTCGTGAAGGACACGTTCAGCAGCGGTCAGGAACTCGTTCTCGATGCCCGCGCCGCCGGCATCGCCGTGGCGACGATCGCCGCGTGGCGTCGGGCGCCGCTCATCGTGGTGATCGTGCTCGGAGCGGCGGTCACGGCCGTCGTTCGTCGGATCGGCTGAGATCGATCAGGAACCTTCGACGAGGTTCTTCAGGCTCTTCAGGTTGCGGCGCCAGATCGCCTTCATGATCACGTTGCCGCCGACCAATTCGCCGAGCCGTCCACCCAGCCACCACGGAAACCGCAGGACTTCGCTCCAGGTGAAACGCGTGCGTCGACCCTCGTCGAGAGGAGCGAGGGTGAAGATGCCCGTGCCGGTGACGAGACCGGTGTGTTCGACACCCATCGCCTCACCAGGCACCCATTCGGTGATGCGCATGTGATCGGTGAGACGAATCGGACCCACTTTGGTGTCGCAGAGGAAAGCCGTGCCGACACCGCGTGTCTGCTCGCCTTCGAATCGAATCGCCACGGCATCGGCCATCCAATCGACGTGACGCTCGATCGGTTCGACGATCGACCACACGCGATCGGGAGTTGCGTTCAAGTCGATGGAGACGGTGATCTTGCCCATGTGTTCAGTGTGGCCGGGATCGCCGTGATCGACACGATCGGGCGTGTGTTATCGGGCTCGTCGCCGTTCAGCGACTGGTCGCGCCGACCGACCGCAGCTCGGCGGCGGCCTGCTCGGGCGGCACGATGTTGATCATCACGCCGGTGCCACGCTCGAATCCGGCCACCGTGGTGAGCTTCGGATACAGGTGGGCGTGCCAGTGGAACGGACCGTCGTGGCGGTGCGGTGCCGTGTGCAGAACCAGGTTGAAGGCCACGTCGGGGAACACCCGATTGAGGTGGGCCAGGGCGTCACGAAGCGCGCGGCCGAATCCGGCCAGTGAGTCGTCGCTCGACGAAGGCAGGTGCTGATGATGTCGACGCGGTACGACGAGCATCTCGTAGGGGCCGCCACTCCAGAACGGGCAGATGACCACGGCCTCGTCGTTGGCCACGACCACTCGCTCACCGGTGACCGCTTCGGCCTCGACGGTCGCGCACAGGATGCACGCACCTTCGAATCGGACGAAGGCCTTCTCTTCGTCGAGCATCTCACCCGGAACGAAAGGCAACCCGAGGAGTTGACCGTGCGGATGGGACAACGAAGCGCCCGCTTCGCGACCATGGTTCACGATCGCTTGCGTGTAGCGAATGTTCGGGGTGGCGGCGTGCTGGAGGAAGCGGTGCTTCAGCACCTGCATCATGTCGGCACAGGCCTGATCGTCGAAGTTCTCGATACCACCACGATGATTGGGGGTGAACACGAACACTTCGTGTGTTCCGCTCGCCTCGGCCATCGTGTGCACCGGTCCGAGATTGCGCACGGCGAGAGAATCGTCGCCATCGAACGCGGGGTAGAGGTTGGGAATGACTCGCATGCGCCAATCGGTGGCCGAGCCGACGGTGTGCAACGACGGTGTCGCCGGGTCTTCGTTACCCGGGCAGAACGGACACGGACGCGACGGGTCGGCCTCGACCGACTGGGTGCGCACGGCGAAATCGGTGGGTCGCATGGCGCGCTCGGCGACGAGAGTGACCCATCGGCCGGTGAGGGGATTCAAACGCAGCTGACTCACTGATCTCAGAGGATACGAGATCAGGTGCGCCGATACACGGAGACGTGGGAAGGTGATTCGTCGTCGTACGGGTCGGGGCGGGTGTTCTCCCATCGCTCGGTGAGAACCAGTCCGGCCGCTCGGGCCATGTCGTCGAGCTCGGCCGGCGAGGCGTAGCGAATTCGGTAGGGGCGCAAGCGAACCCCTCCGGTTTCGGTGATCTCGATCAATTGGCCATCGATGACCTGGGCCGTCGGATCGTGTCGGTCGGCGCGGAGCACCACGGCGTCGGTCGTCATGCTGCGAATCGACACCGAATCTCCGCCGGGTCGGTCCGGGTCGGGCACGAACGCCTCGATGACGAACGCACCGCTGGCGGTGAGGCGTCGGGCGACTTCGGTGAACAGACGTCGCTGTCGATCGACGTCGCGCACGTTGAAGAAGGTGTTGTACGCGACGAAGACGAGATCGAAGGGTCCGGGTGGCAGGTCGTCGACCATGTCGCCCACGGACGTGGTGATCGTCGTATCGGGATCCTTGGCGCGCAGGCGGGCGAGCATGCCTTCGCTCACGTCGATGCCGTGCACGGAGAATCCCGCTGCGGCCAGCGGCAGGGCCAGTCGTCCGGTGCCCACTCCGAGCTCGAGCACCGGACCGTCCTGCACGAATCGGCGCAGAAAGGCGACCGTTGCGTCGACGTCGGTCAGGTCGGCGTACCACGAGTCGTAGACATCGGCGATGGCGTCGCCGTAATCCCGATCCTCGAAGTCGTCCACTCGAACAGTCCACCACGACCCGTCCGTCGGCGTCGATTCGGCTCGGCGGGCGACGCGCGGCCTGTTGGCCGCCCCGTAGCCTGGAGCCGTGAACACCGTGGCGAACGACGAGATCGTGTATCTCGACCATGCTGCGACCACGCCGATGCGGTCGTCGGCGGTCGCCGCCATGATGCCTTTTCACGACGTGGTGTACGCGAATCCGTCGGGTTCGCACCGTTTCGCCCGACGGGCTCGACAAGTGATCGACGAGGCGCGTGACATGGTCGCCGAGGTCGTCGGATGCACACCGGGTGAGGTCGTCTTCACCGGAAGCGGAACCGAGGGTGACAACATGGCCATTCGTGGCGCCGTCGAGCGTCGAGGCGGCCGAGCCTTGTGCTCGGCGGCCGAGCACCACGCCGTGCTCCATTGCGTCGAACACGAGGGTGGAATCGTGCTCGAGACCGACGAATGGGGGCGTGTCGATCTCGAACGTCTCGATGCCGTGTTGTCCTCGGCACCGAGCGATGGCCCCGAGTCGGTCTCGGTGGTCTCGGTGATGGCGGTCAACAACGAGACCGGCGCGATCACCGACCTCGAGGCGGTCTCTCGCGTCGTGCGACGTCGCGCCCCCGGTGCGATCCTGCACACCGATGCCGTTCAGGCGGCGTGCTGGATCGACTTGCGCGAATTGTGGCCGCACGTCGATGCGCTGGCGCTCAGTGCGCACAAGTTCGGCGGACCCAAGGGTGTCGGTGTTCTGGCAGTTCGCAACGGTGCGTCGATCGCGCCGTTGCTCCTCGGTGGAGGCCAGGAGCGTGATCGACGCAGCGGTACTCACAACGTCGCCGGAATCGTGGCGGCGGCCGTCGCTCTGTCCGACACCGACCGAGAGCGCGAAGCCGAGCGGGCGCGAGTGACCGCGTTGCGCGACCGTCTCGTCGACGGACTGCTCGCCGTGGGTGAGGTTCACCGAACCGTGCCCGCCGATCTCGCCGTTCCCGGAGTCGTCCACCTGTGTTTCGCCGGCGTCGAGAACGAAGCTCTGCTCTACCTGCTCGACGAAGCCGGGGTGTGCGCGTCGGCGGCCTCGGCGTGCGCGAGCGGAGCCATGGAGCCCTCGCACGTTCTGGCCGCCATGGGAGTCGATCGTTCGCTCGCTCACGGCGCCCTGCGCTTGTCGCTCGGACACACCACCACCGATGCCGACGTCGAACACGCGATCGGAGTCGTCGTCGGTGCCGTGCGCCATTTGCGGACGGCCACGACACGATCGGGAGTCCGAGCGTGAAGATCCTCGTCGCGATGTCGGGTGGTGTCGACTCGTCGGTCGCCGCCGCGCTGTTGAAAGAAGCCGGACACCACGTCGTCGGCGTCACCCTGCGGCTCTGGGGAGGGGAGAGCGACTCGGGATGCTGCAGCGTGAGCGACGTCGACGACGCGCGGCGAGTCGCTCAGCAACTGGGCATCGACCACCTCGTCTTCAACTTCTCCGACGACTTCCAGCGGACGGTCGTCGATCCGTACGTCGCCAATCACGCGAACGGCGTGACGCCCAATCCGTGCATCGAATGCAATCGCCACGTCAAGTTCGATCGTCTGTTCGAACGAGCCGACGTCCTCGGTTTCGACGCCGTTGCCACCGGTCATCACGCCCGATCGGAATGCATCGACGGCGTGTGGCGACTACGCCGGGGTCACGATCTCGCCAAGGATCAGAGTTACGTGGTGCAC
>JBEDFW010000183.1:0-9568 GCA_041174985.1 Actinomycetota bacterium
GGCCTCAGCCCCTGGGCCCATTTGGCAACTGTCGGTTCCGATGGCGCGCCCGACGTGGTCCCGGTGCACCCGTGCTGGGAGGGTGACGACATCTGGGTGATGATCGGGGCCGACTCGGTCAAAGCCAGGAACACGCGCCACGAGCCCCGTGTCGCGCTGCATTGGCAGGTCACCGAGACCGGTGACGGTGTCGAGATCTGGGGGCGGTCCACCCTGCATTCCGATGTCGACACGAAGAAGCGCCTCTGGACAGGAGTGTTCGACTACGACTTGAACACGTTCGCGCCGGGTGGTCCCGAAGCAAGTCCGGACACGATTTTCATGCGTATCGTCGTCGAACGAGCGACGGTTCTGAAAGCGTACGGTATGGCCGGTATGCATCGATGGAAGAGGAGCGATACGTGACGACACTCGACGACATCAAGGCCGACAGTCGACGGTACGGGCCATTCGCCTACATCGCCACGACCGGATCGGACGGAGAACCACACTTGGCACCGGTCGCCGTCAACTGGATCGGTGACGAAGTCGCGGCCTTCGTCTTGTCCAACAGTCGCAAGGTTCGCAACGTGCGACAGAATCCGCGCGCGACGGTGCATTTCTCGGTGGGCGAGGGGACCGGTTGGGACAGTTGCATCGTCTGGGGGCGAGCACGAATCGCCGACACGACCGCCGAGCGGCGCGAACTCTGGAACGGTATGGGGTACGACCTCGCGGCCTTCGAGCCGGGTGGACCCGAGTCCGACAACCACGTGTTCCTCCTCATCGAGCCCGTCCGAGCAACGGTTCTGCGCACTTACGGAATGGCCGGTCGCCTGTCGTGGCGGCGCACGTGACTCGACTCACCTCCCTCGACCGGTCGGTGGCCGGTCGAGTTGTGATCGTGACTGGCGCGGCCAGCGGCATGGGGCGAGCGACTGCACACCTCTTCGCCGACGAGGGGGCGCGGGTCGCGATCGTCGACATCGGAGACGAGCGAGTGGCCACGGTGGTCGCCGAGATCACGGCCGCGCACGGAACCGATCGCGCTCACGGATTCGCTATCGACGTGACCGATCGGGGAGCTCTGGCCGAAATGGTCGGTCAGGTGACGCGCCTCTGGGGTCGAATCGATTGTCTGGTGAACAACGCCGGCGTGTCGATGGTGTCGAGCCTGCTGCAGGACGACGATTCGTTCCTGGAGGCGTGGCGTCGAACTCTCGACGTGAATCTGTCCGCGTACGTTCACCTCGCTCGACTGGTCGTCCCCATCATGCGGGAAGCCGGTTTCGGACGAGTCGTGAACGTCGCTTCGACCGAGTCGATCGTCGCGACCGGCGGCCTGGCGGCCTATTCGGCGTCGAAGGCCGGCGTCACCGGGCTCACCCGGTCGATGGCGGTCGAGTTGGGACGATTCGGCATCACCGTGAACTGCATCTGCCCGGGGCCGATCAACACCGGAATGACCTCAGGAATCGGCGACGAGGCGAAGGAGATCTACGCCAAGCGCAAGGTGCCGCTGCGTCGCTACGGAGACCCCGAAGAGGTCGCTCACATGACGTTGTCGCTGTGTCTACCGGCCGCGAGCTTCATCAATGGCGCGTCCGTCGTGGTGGACGGTGGCATGACCGTTCGACACACCTAGCGCGTCGGCAGCAGCCTCTCAACGAGCGGGGTCGAGCAACCCCGTGAGACCAGTCGGCTCGTGTTCGCCGATGATCAGTTGCTCCAGAATTCCCAACCCGACCTCGTCACCATGTCTCACTCGGCAGACCGCCTGGATGTGGAGGTGCTGCGGAGCACACGGTGTGGGGAGCGGAAGAGACCATCGTTCGCCTCCGACCGCGGTCTCACCTTTCCAGGCTCCGTGCGTCCATTCGGGGTGTCCGTATCCGATGCCGAGCATGTGGAACTCGTAGAGCGGCTCGAACTCGACCTGGTGGGACGTTCCGTTCGGAGTAGTGAGAGTGAGATCGAATCGTTGCGCCCATCGAGTTCCGGGTCTCAGGGAGATTCCGTAGTCGACACCCGTCGCTGGAACGACCGGCTCGAACCCGTCCGGCAGCACGAAGCCGGTCTCGTGCCAGCGTCGTCCATCGGCGAATTCGTTGACGTCGAAATGCATCGCACGCCGTTCGAAGTTGATCGGCGCCCAGAGCCAATAGAACTGGCGTGCACCGGTCGGCGCGCCGCTGTCGGCCATGGGACCGATGGGACGAACTCCCCACGAGCGATCGCGTGATCCCCACGTGTCGTCGACGGACAAGTCGTGACGAACGCCGTCGATTTCGAGCCAACCCTCCCAGCGTCCGAATTGCGTGAGACGTGTGTAGTCGAAGAGCACCCGTTGCCCCGAGCGAACCAGAAAGTGCGGCTCTTGAACCGGAGCGCTCCTCGCGACCATCCGAAGATCGGCGCGCAGACCGTGTTCGGGGGAGTCGACGAGGATTCGATGGCGGCGCATCGGTTCTTCGATCACGACTTCGATCGGACCCACGCGGTTGGCGTCCCGACGATCGAGAGGAGCACGTTGCGAGGCGTGAACCGAGATCTGTTCGCGTCCATCGACGACCACGGAGAACGACGCGTCGACGATGTGGCGATTGGGGTAGAGGCCGAGAGCGACGCCGAAATACAGCGATGCGTCACGCCGGTATCCGTTGAAGAAGTATCGGTCGTAGTGATTCGGGTCACTCGTACCCGTGAACGCGATCGGTGCGCTGGTCGAGTGGATCGGGAAATCGTCGAACGACGTGAGCATTCCTCGACCGTACCCCGATCGTCATCGGGTCGACGAGCGCCGTAACGTGGGCGCATGGGCCGATGGACCGTCACGCCGGAGCGTTACACCAAGGTCGCCGTCGTGGCTCTCGCCCTTCTGTGCATCATCGTCGTCACGGGAGCCGCCGTTCGTCTCACCGGGTCCGGCCTCGGTTGCGAGGACTGGCCCCGCTGCAACGAGGAGCGATTCATCGACGTGTCCACGGCACACGGAGCGATCGAACAGGTCAACCGTCTGTTCACCGGTCTGGTCGCAGCGGGAGTCATCCTCGCCGTCTTGGCCGCCCTGAAGCGTGTTCCACGTCGTCCCGACCTCGTTCGCTTGGCCTGGGGTCTCGTCGCCGGGGTCGTGGGTCAGGTCGTTCTCGGTGGAATCGTGGTTCTCACCGACTTGCATCCCTTGGCCAACCAAGGACACTTCGTTCTCTCGATGATCCTGGTCACCAACGCCACCGTTCTGGTGATGCGGTCACGTGATCGGTCGGCACTCCCGATCCCGACCGCCCTTCGCAGAGCGGCGCGATCGACCGTGTTGATGGGTTGTCTGGCGATTCTCACCGGCACCGTCGTCACGGGGTCGGGTCCACACGCCGGCGACGAGGAAGCCCGCCGTTTCGATCTCGACATCTCGTCGATCGCCCGCATCCACGGAATTTCCGTGATCCTCACGTTGGCTGCGTTGTTGCTCACGATCCGTCTGGCGCGCCGGAATGCCGATTCCTGGTCGAGGGGAGCCGGCATTCTCGAGACAACCATGGCCGTCGGAGTCGTGCAAGGAATCGTCGGCTACGTGCAGTACTTCAACGACATTCCGGCCGCTCTGGTCGCCGTGCACGTTCTCGGTGCAACGGGCCTGATGATCTGTTTGACCGTGTTGTGGTCGAATCTGGGTTCGTCGATGCCTCAGGGGGAGACGACCGACGTCGACAGTCTCTTCACCGTCGATCGATAAGTGCTGATGGTCTCGTCGATGATCTCGCGGACGGTTTTGACGGCGTCGATGCGACCCATGACCTGACCGGTCAGTGCGATGGCTGCTTCCATGTCGCCACCGAAGTACAAATCCATGGCCCGACTCATCTCGCTCAGGGGAACGTGTTCGTCCTTCTCGAGTCGAGTGGTTCGTTCGGTCCGAATGGCGCGAAGACCCGGTCGTGAGAACCGATTCAGAAAGACGGTGTCGGTCTCGGCTCCGTCGACGATCGCTTGCTTCCAATTCTGATGAACCGGCGATTCGGCGGCCGACACCATTCGGGTTCCCATCTGAACTCCGTCGGCGCCGAGAGCGAGCGCAGCGGCCATCGACACTCCATCACAGATTCCGCCGGCCGCCACGATCGGAACGTCGACCCGCGAGGCGACCAAGGGGACGAGCACCATGGTGGCGACGTCCCGTGGATTCTTGAATCCGCCGCCTTCTCCGCCTTCCACGACCAGTCCGTCGACGCCCGCTTCGACCGCCTTCAGCGCAGCAGCGAGAGTCGGGACGACGTGAAACACCGTCAGGCCAGCGGCCTTGAGTGTGGACGTGTACTGCCGCGGATCGCCGGCCGAGGTGGTGACGAAGCGAACTCCTTGCTCGACGACGAAATCGACGATGCCCGGGTCGCGTACGAAGAGCTGGGCGATGTTCACTCCGAAGGGGCGATCGGTCAGATCGCGCATTCGAGCGATTTCCATTCGGATCACGTCGAGTTCACCCGATGACGTCTCGATGATTCCGAGACCGCCGGCATTGCTCACCGCCGACGCCAGGGTCGAGCGAGCGATCCATCCCATCGGCGCTTGAACGATGGGGTAGTCGATGCCGAGCAGGCGGGTCAGGCGGGTGTCGATCGGAGCCGTCATGGCCTCACCGTACCGTCCGTCGATCACCCGTCCGGTTGGCCGGAGTTGGAGTCCCGTGACGCGAGGCCCACCACCGGGAGACCGAGAACGACGATCGATGCACCGAGCCAGCCGACCGGCGAGATCTCTTCGTGAAGAATCAGAAAGGACAAGGCAGTGGCGACGACGGGTTCGGCAATGGTGAGCATCGTGACGATCGTGGGTGGCAAACGGCGAAGCCCGCGTCCGAACGCCACGTAGGCCACGGTGAGCGTGATCAAGGACAGGTGAGCCAGAACGAGGACACCCCGCGCCGTGGACAAGATGTCGACACCGCGCCAGAGGAGCAAGGGTGACGTCAGGAGTCCGGCGCCGAAGAAGAGGCCGGCCATCGTGAGATCCGGAGACGCACCACGAGCGAGAGCACGCGAGCCGCATTCCGTGTAGGCCGCGAACGCGGCTCCGGCGACGACAGCCGCGATGATGCCGACCGGACGGATTTCGACGTCCTCGTAGCCGCCCAGAACGAGAACCACGAGACCACCGACCAGGAGCACTGCCGCGAGGTACCAACTCTTCGGTGGGGACGGTCGGCCGAGGAGCGAACCGAGAAGTCGACTGGCGATCGGACTGATGCCGATGGTCACCAGCGTTCCGGTGGCCACTCCGGTTTCGGTGACCGACCAGAAGAAGCCCAATTGGTAGACGGCGACGGCCATCGCTCCGAGGCCCACCTCGGTGCGCACCGACGCGAGTCGAGCCCGGTCCCGACGGGCCAACACGGCGAGGGCACCCCCACCGATCAGAAGACGAAGGACACCGGCCGACCAGGGATCGACCCGACCGGGAACCTGGGCCAGAGCGGTTCCCGTCGTGCCGAACAGGGTTGCGCTCGTCAGCACCAGAATCATGCCGACGTTGTTGTCGGAGATCCGCCGCGACGCCCCGGAGCTTCTTTCGTCGGTCATCCCTGCTGGGCTACCATCTGCGGGTCCGCGCGTGGCGGATCCGGGGGAGAGTCATGGTCGTTGCCCAAGTACGGAGAACCGTCACCTCGTGACTTTCGCTCGTCGTTGGCTTTCTCGTGCCCTCGTGTTGTTCGCTGCGGTGGCCGTGGTCGCTGGGTTCTCGTCGTCGGCGTCGGCCGAGGACATCGCCATCCGCGTCCAGGTGAAGGAACAGTCCCGTGACGCCTCCGGCAAGACCGACAACCAGCCGCTCGCTGGCGTCGAGATCGTGGTCAAGGACGCCAGCGGCACCGAAGTCGGTCGGGGTGTCACCGACGACAAGGGTGTCGTGGTCGTGCCTCTGCCGGGTCGAGCCGACTACACGGTCGAGCTGAACGAGGAGTCCCTGCCGGACGGCCAGACGCTCAGCTCTCAATCGACCCCGATCCAGACCGTGGCTGCCGATTCGTTCATCACGGCCACCAAGACGATCAATTTCTTCACTGGTGAATCCCAGAGCGGCTCGCAATCGCAGCTGGAAAAGGTCGCCCAACGGCTGGCCGACGGAGCCCGGCTCGGTCTGGTTCTTGCCATGTGCGCGGTCGGGCTCTCGTTGATCTTCGGAACGACCGGACTGACCAACTTCGCTCATGGCGAAATGGTGAGTTTCGGAGGCCTCATCGCCTTCGTCTTCAACATCACGGGGCTCACTTTCCTCGGATTTCTCGACTTCTTGCCGGGTGTCTACGCCGATGGACGCTTCCACGTGATCTGGGCGACGATCCTCGCTGCGGTGTTCGGCGGCGGTTTCGGCTGGGCACTCAACGCCGGGATCTTCGGGCGTCTCCGTCGCCGGGGGATCGGTCTCGTCACCCAGATGGTTCTGACGGTCGGCTTGTCGATCCTGTTGCGGAACTTCTTCCTCTCCCGATTCGGGGGGCGTACTCGACCCTTCCGGGAGTACAGCCTTCAAGAAGCGATGGACCTCGGTCCCATCAGCATCACGCCACGCGACCTCACCGTGTCGATCATCTCGATCCTGATCCTCGTGACGGTGGCGCTGACTCTGCGGTTCACCCGCCTCGGCAAGGCCACGCGAGCGGTGTCCGACAACCCCGATCTGGCGTCGGCGACCGGTATCGACTCCGAACGAGTCATTCGCATGGTCTGGATCGCCGGCGGCGCACTCGCGGCGCTCGGTGGCGTGTTCCGCGGTCTCGACGAGCAGGTCAGTTTCGACATGGGCGGTCGTCTCCTGTTCCTCATGTTCGCGGCGATCACGCTCGGAGGACTCGGATCGGCCTTCGGGGCTCTCATCGGTGGTTTCGTCGTCGGGGTGATGGTGGAAATGGCGAGCCTCGTCGTTCCGACCGAACTGAAGACCACTCCCGCTCTGGCGATCCTGATCCTGGTGTTGCTGTTCCGTCCGCAGGGAATCCTCGGCAAGGCGCAGAGAGTGGGTTGACGATGGACTGGTCCTTGATCATCGAGAGTTCCCTGAAGGGCTTCATCGGCATCAACGCGGTGTACTTCGCCATCGCCGCGATCGGTCTCAACGTGCAATTCGGCTACACGGGACTGCTCAACTTCGGTCAGGCCGGATTCATGGCGTGTGGCGCGTACGGACTGGGCATGACCGCCCACTACTTCGACATCTCCTTCTGGTGGGGTATCCCGATCGGTATCGCCTTCTCGCTCGTCCTCGGACTCCTGATGGGTGTACCGACCCTTCGTCTGCGAGCCGACTATCTGGCGATCGTGACGATCGCTGCCGCCGAAATCATCCGTTTGATCGTGCGGTCGGTGCGGTTCAAGCACTACTTCGGTGGTAGCGACGGCATCAATCAATTCGCCCAACCCTTCCGTGACGTCGGCGCCGATCTCGGTATCGATCAGACGCAGACCTACGGACGCTGGCCGTTCACCTTCACCGGTCGTGAACTCTGGACGATCATCATCGGCTGGATCCTGGTGGCGGTCATCGGCTTCCTCGTCTACAAGTTGATGAAGAGCCCGTGGGGTCGTGTGCTGAAGGCCATTCGAGAGGACGAAGACGCCGTGCGGAGCCTCGGCAAGAGCGTCTACTCGTACAAGATGCAGTCGTTGCTGCTCGGCGGTGTCATCGGCACCGTGTCGGGCATGGTGTTCGCTCTCGACCGGGGCAGCGTCCAACCCGACAACTACAGCCGTGACGTCACGTTCTACATCCTGACCGCACTGGTGCTCGGAGGCGTGGCCAAGGTTTCCGGGTCGATCGTGGGTCCCATGCTCTTCTGGCTGATCTTCACCTTCCTCGACAATCTCCTTCGTCAGATCGCCGATGACCCGATCAAGTTCGGCAACTTCACGATCATGCAGTCAACTCAGGTCGGGCAGGTGAACTTCATGCTGGTTGGTCTCGCCCTCATCTTGCTGATGGTGTTCCGCCCGCAGGGACTGTTCGGCAATCGTCAGGAGATGGCTTTCGATGGACGCTGAGCGACAGTTGTCCGCGGCGGCCACGGCCGCCCGGGCCGCCTTGGCCGGGTGCGAGAAGAGTCCCGGGGCGACCAAACCCGACCCGATCCTCGTGGCCGACTCGGTGCGCCGTACGTTCGGTGGAATCACCGCGGTCGACGTCGATCATCTCGAAGTTCAACGGGGTTCGATCACGGCGCTCATCGGACCGAACGGAGCGGGCAAGACCACGTTGTTCAATCTGCTGACCGGTTTCGATTCGGTGGACCAGGGCACCTGGTCCTTTGACGGACGAGCGATGAACAAGGTCGCTCCGCACCGGATGGCTTCCCTCGGCATGGTTCGCACGTTCCAGTTGACCAAGAGCCTGACCAAGATGAGCGTCATCGAGAACATGCGCCTCGGTGCGACCGGTCAAAAAGGTGAGAAATGGTGGAACGGTCTGGTGTCGTCCACCTGGAAGAAGCAAGAAGGCGAGATCACCGAGCGAGCCGAAGTCCTGCTCGAGCGTTTCAAGTTGAATCACATGCGAGACGAATACGCCGGCGCTCTGTCGGGTGGGCAGCGCAAACTCCTCGAAATGGCGCGCGCACTCATGACCAATCCTCGACTCGTGATGCTCGACGAGCCCATGGCCGGCGTGAACCCCGCCCTCAAGCAGAGTCTCAACGAGCACATTCGGGGACTGCGCGACGAGGGAATGACGGTTCTGTTCGTCGAACACGACATGGACATGGTTCACGACATCTCCGACTGGGTGATCGTGATGGCCGAGGGTCGCGTGATCGCCGAGGGTACCCCCGATGACATCTCGTCGAATCCAGCGGTCATCGACGCGTATCTCGGCTCGCATCAGGGACGATCGTTGATGGAGGACGAACATGAGTGACGTACTGCGGGCCACGAACTTGGTCGCCGGTTACGTCCCGGAAGTCAACATCTTGAACGGTTGCGACCTGGTCGTCGGAGCGGGCGAGTTCGTGGGCATCATCGGGCCCAACGGCGCCGGCAAATCGACCTTCCTGAAGGCAGTGATCGGCCAGTGCAAGATTCGCAGCGGCTCGGTCGAATTGCTCGGCAGTGACATCACCGGTCGCAAGGCCCACGAACTGGTTCCGCTCGGTCTCGGCTACGTTCCGCAGACCAAGAACGTCTTCCCGAGCCTGACGGTCAAGGAGAACCTCGAGATGGGCGCGTTCTTGTCGCCCAAGATCTTCAAGTCGCGTTTCGATTACGTGTGCGGTCTCTTCCCGAAGTTGGGGGAGCGGGCGGCGCAGCGAGCCGGCGCACTCTCCGGAGGAGAGCGTCAGATGGTGGCCATGGGCCGAGCACTGATGCTGGAGCCCAAGATCCTTCTTCTCGACGAACCGTCAGCCGGTCTGTCACCGGCTCTGCAGGACGAAGTCTTCGTTCGTTGTCGCACGATCAACGCCACGGGAGTGGCGATCCTGATGGTCGAGCAGAACGCCCGGCGTTGCTTGCAGGTCGTGCATCGGGGCTACGTCCTCGATCAAGGTCAGAATGCCTACACCGGCACCGGCCGCGACCTCTTGGCCGACCCCAACGTGATCGAGTTG
>JBEDFW010000184.1:0-17960 GCA_041174985.1 Actinomycetota bacterium
ATCTCTCGTCGTCACGTGCTTTCGACGAACCGATCGGTCAACTCGATCAAGCGGTGTTCGCCGCCAAGTCGATGGCCGATCAGATCCACGCCACTCTCACCGACCGAGGTTTGGTGTGCACGCGGGTCGTGGTCGACGCCGAATCCGAACACGGTGAACGTTCGTCACGGGCCTGGTTCCACGCCGATGGTCTGGTGGCGAGTGCCGTGGTCGACCGAGTGCGGTGGCAACTCGACGGTTGGATCAACGGTGACGATCCGCCGTCATCGGGTGTCACGTCGTTGCGCATCACGCCCACCGACGTACGCGAGGCCAGCGGTCGACAGTCCGGCTTCTGGGGTGAACGCACGCGTGCCGACGACGCCGCGACGCGAGCCACCACGCGGTTGATCGGGCTGCTCGGCCCCGATGCCGTCGCCGTCGCGTCGTGGCGTGGTGGACGACATCCGCACGACGAGTTCGAACTCGTTCCGATCACCGCACTCGGTGCCGACGATCGTCGACGGGTCGCGCGTCCGGTCGCGCCACCACCCTGGCCGGGTTCGCTGCCAGCGCCGGCGCCGGCGATCGTGCACCCCGAGCCGCAACCGATCGAGGTCGTCGACCACGACGATCGGCCGGTCACCGTGAGCGGACGCGGTCTCGTGAGTGCATCACCGGTTCACGTGATTCGCGATCGTCGTCGACATCGCGTCGTCGCCTGGGCCGGGCCGTGGCCTTTCGAAGAACGGTGGTGGACACCGCAGCGTCGTCGCGCCGCTCGCTTCCAATTGGTGGTCGATCACGACGGTGAGCCCGTCGCCTACCTCGCCTTTCTCGAAGACGGACGTTGGTGGATCGCTGGTGAGTACCGCTGATGCGTCAGCCGGCGATGCGCACGTCACCCGTTTCGTTCACCATGTCGTCGGAGAGCCGGAAACCGACACCGCGCACGGTGTACCAGTAGTCGACGGCGCTGCAACGTTGACGCAGTTTGCGACGCAGGTTCGACAAGTGCACGTCGACCACGTGAGTGTCGCCGTACCAATTCGGTCCCCAGACCGACTCGATGAGCTCGGCGCGAGTGACCACCTGGAACGGGGTCCGGCAGATGCGGCTGAAGAGTTCGAACTCGAGCTTGGTGGCCGGAACCACGTTGCCGTTCACACGGATCTCGCGCCGATCGCCGTCGAGGGCGAGCGGACCGAACACGCGAACGTCGTCGGTCACCGGTGCGGCCGTTGGTTCGGAGCAGGAGAGTCGCGCGGCAACGTTGGTGCATCGCAAGGCGATCTCGTCGGCCGGGGTGTCGGTGCTCACGACGTCGTCGACGCCGTGCCGAAGAGCGGCCAGACGTTGTTCGCGACTGTTGCCGCCCATCACGACGACGCCGGTGCGTGTTCGCTCGATGGCGGCGATGGCGAGCGGGGTCACGGCCGGATGGAATTCACGGGCGTCGAGAACGACCACGTCGGGATCGAAGGCGTCGACCATGGCCAGACCCGATGCCGAGTCGGCGGTCGCGCGCACCACGAGGCCGAGGCCGTCGAGGGCGTGCTCGACCGATCGACGGTCGGACGGATGGGAGAGTGCCACGAGAACGCGGCGCTCGAGGGACGAGGTCCGGCGGGCCGAGCGGCCGGCCGGGCGGTTGGTGCGGATGTCGTGAACGGTCATGGCGGTCCTTCGGTCGTGGGTGACTGGTCACCGTTCATGAGCCCGCGCCCGGTCGCTCCTCGCACTTTTTCGAAAATTTCTCCGCTGCCCTGGACACCGTGTCGAATCTCGGGCCGGATCTCGGGCCGGGTCTCGCGCCGAAACCGGGTCACCAATTCCCCGGCCCTTTGATTGACTGGTGCGGTGACCGCCGAGAACCACCACCCGGAAACGACGGCCGTCCACGGTGGCCGCACGCCGGGAATTCGGGCCATGGCGCCGGTTCTCTGGGCGTCCACCACGTTCGAGATCGACACCTTGGCCGACGGTCGCCGCATGGCGCACTCGTCACGAGCGGCCGAGTTCTACAGCCGTCACGGCAATCCCACCATCAACGCGTTCGAAGACGCGGTGGCCGAACTCGAAGGTGCCGAGGCGGCGCGAGCGTTCGCCTCGGGCATGGGTGCTCTCACCGGTGTCGTGCTCGGCCTGTGCAGCAAAGGTGATCACGTCGTGGCACAGAAGCAGGCGTACGGCGGAACGACTCAATTGCTCGCCGGAGTGTGTCCACGTTTCGGAATCGACGTCACCTTCGTCGACGGAACCGAACCAGGCGCGTTCACGAAGGCGGTGATTCCGGGCCGCACCATGCTCGTGCTCGCCGAGACCCCGGCCAATCCGTTGCTCGATCTGGTCGACCTCGATGAACTCGGTGCGATCAAGGGCCCGATCACGGCGGTCGATTCCACGTTGGCCACGCCACTCGGTGTGCGACCGTTGGACCACGGCGTGCAGTTGGTGATCCACTCGGCCACCAAGGCCATGGCGGGTCACAACGACGCGACTCTCGGCGTGGTGGCCGGCGAACGTGATCTCATCGATGCGCTGTGGGGTTTCGCGGTGTTGCAAGGTGCGTGCGCGTCGCCGTTCGACGCCATGAACGGATTGCGTGGTCTGCGCACCCTCGGTCCGCGTCTGCGTCAGCAGGAGCAGACCGCAGTGGCCGTCGGTCGAGTTCTCGAATCGCACGCAGCCGTGACGTGGGTTCGGCACCCGCGCCTCGAGTCGCATCCGCAGTACGCGCTCGGGCAGCGGCAGTATCGCCAGTTCGGGGGAGTGCTCTCGTTCGAGCTGATCGGAGGCGCCGAGGCCGGCGCTCGTTTCGTCGATGCCGTGCGACTGTGCCGGCCGGCCACGTCGATGGGTGGCCCGGAGACGCTGGTGACTCACCCGGCGTCCACCACACACGCTGGGCTCACGCCCGACGAGTTGAGTGCGTCCGGAATCACCCCCGGGACGGTGCGCATGAGCTGCGGGCTCGAGCACACCGACGACGTCGTCGCCGACGTCCTCCACGCCCTGGGTTAGTGCTTCTGGTGGCAAATTTGTCCCCTGTTTCGTGCTGATCAGCCACCAGTTCGGGCCGATACGAGGACAGATCGCCCCTGGTGAGTCGAACATATGTTCGATAAAGTCGTTCCGTGGCACGTTCGTCGGGTTCGTGGGGAATGCAAGGGCCGTCCACCTGGGCCGAACTCGAGGCGCGCCTGTCGGGACGGTCACACCCCGTTTCCCCCCGTTCGGATTCACCCCGCCCGGTCGTCGAGCCGTCGTCCCCACCGCCTCGGGTGCGATCGCGTGTCCCGTACGCCGAACTGCACTGTCACTCGAACTTCTCGTTCCTCGACGGAGCATCCGACCCCGAAGTTCTGGTCGCCGAGGCCGATCGTCTCGATCTCGCCGCTCTCGCGCTCACCGATCGCAACGGCTTGTACGGCATCGTGCGTTTCGCCGAGGCGGCGCGTGCCGTGGGATTGCCCACGGTGTTCGGAGCCGAACTCGTCGTTCAGCATCGAAACGGTGAGCGACATCTCGTCGTTCTCGCCGACGGCCCGGGTGGATACGCGCGTCTCGCCCGCGCGGTCAGCCTCGCGCAACTGAACGGATCGAAGAACGCACCACGTTGCACGGTCGACGATCTGGCACGTGAGGGTCGTGGTCATTGGTGGGTGCTCACCGGCACTCATGACGGAGTCGTCCCGCGCGCCCTCGTCGACGACGGACCGGCGGCCGCGACACGTGAACTACGCGAACTCGCCGACGCCTTCGGACGTGATCGTCTGCTCGTCGAGCTCTGGGACCATGGCGATCCACTCGACTCGGCACGCAACGATGCCTTGGCCGAAATGGCGGGTCGTCACGACGTTCGCTGCGTCGCCGCCACCGACGTTCGCTACGCGACCCCCGCTGAACGGCGTCTCGCCACCGCATTGGCCGCCGTGCGTCGCCGTTCGAGTCTGGCCGACGCCGATCCATGGCTCCCGGTGTCGGGAACTGCGCACGTGCGTAGCGGCGACGAACAGATGCGTCGCTTCGCTCGCTATCCAGGCGTCGTCGAAACGGCGGCCGAGATCGGTCGGGCGGCGGCGTTCGATCTCTCGCTCGTCGCGCCGAAGTTGCCGCCCTATCCGTGCCCCGACGGTCTGACCGAGATGCAGTTCTTGCGTCGTCTGGCCGAAGACGGAGCGACCCGTCGTTATGGTCGGCGACCCGCAGCGGGTGAAGATCTGAGTCTGCGGGCTCGCGCCTGGCGCGCCGTCGACCACGAACTGTCGGTCATCGATGCCCTCGGCTTTGCCGGTTACTTCCTCGTCGTCTGGGACATCGTGCAGTTCTGCATCCGTTCCGACATCTACTGCCAAGGGCGGGGGAGTGCGGCCAACAGCGCCGTGTGTTATTCGCTCGGCATCACCAAGGCCGATGCGGTGTCACTCGGTCTCCTCTTCGAACGCTTCTTGTCGCCCGAGCGCGACGGCCCGCCCGACATCGATCTCGACATCGAGAGCGGACGTCGCGAAGAAGTCATCCAGTACGTGTACGAGCGCTACGGTCGCCACCACACGGCTCAGGTCGCCAACGTGATCACGTATCGCGCTCGTTCGGCCGTGCGCGACATGGCGCGAGCGCTCGGTTACGCGCCGGGTCAACAGGACGCCTGGTCGAAACAGATCGACCGCTGGGGGCGCGTACAGAAAGTGGTCGAGCAGACCGGCCCCGATGGTCGCCCCGATCACAGCATCCCATCCGACGTTCTCGATCTGGCCGCTCGGGTCGAAGACATGCCGCGCCATCTCGGCATTCATTCGGGTGGCATGGTCATCTGCGATCGTCCGGTCATCGAAGTGTGCCCGGTCGAGTGGGCCACCATGCGCGATCGCAGCGTTCTGCAATGGGACAAGGACGACTGTGCAGCCGCCGGTCTCGTGAAGTTCGATCTGCTCGGCCTCGGCATGTTGTCGGCTCTGCACGGTGCGGTCGACCACGTTCGCGCCGCTCGGGGAATCGAGATCGACCTGGCCACGTTGCCCCAGGACGACGACGTGTACGCCATGTTGTGTCGCGCCGACACCGTGGGTGTGTTCCAGATCGAATCACGCGCGCAGATGGCCACTCTGCCGCGTCTCAAGCCACGTCGTTTCTACGACCTCGTGGTCGAGGTCGCGCTCATCCGTCCGGGTCCCATTCAGGGTGGCTCGGTGCATCCCTACATCCGCCGGCGTAACGGACAAGAGCCCATCACGTATCTGCACCCGCTCCTCGAGAACAGTCTCGGCAAGACCCTCGGTGTCCCGCTCTTCCAGGAGCAACTCATGCAGATGGCGATCGACGTCGCCGGGTTCACACCCGCCGAGGCCGATCAGCTCCGTCAGGCCATGGGTTCGAAGCGCAGTGCCGAACGCATGCGCCGACTTCGCGATCGTCTGTACGAAGGAATGGCCGAACGAGGAATCACCGGCCCGATCGCCGACGAGATCTTCGACAAGATGGCCGCTTTCGCCAACTACGGATTTCCCGAGAGTCACTCCGTGTCGTTCGCGTATCTCGTGTACGCGTCGTCCTGGCTGAAACTTCACCATCCGGCGGCGTTCTACGCCGGTTTGCTGAACGCACAGCCGATGGGTTTCTGGAGTCCGCACTCCCTCGCCCAGGACGCCCGTCGTCACGGAGTCGTCGTACGCACACCCGATCTCGCGGTGTCACAGGCCGGCGCTTCTCTCGAGGCCGATGAGCGAAGTCACGGCGGATTCGCGGTTCGACTCGGACTCGGTGAGGTGCGCGGCATCGGCTCCGATCTCGCGGCCACGATCGTTCGCGAACGACACGAGCGCGGCACCTACGCGTCGATCGAAGATCTGGCCCGCCGCGTTCCGTCACTCACTCGTGCGCATCTCGAGGCGCTCTCCACGGCGGGCGTGTTCGACGACTCGCTCGGTGTGTCACGTCGTGAAGCGCTGTGGGTCGCCGCGGCTGCCGCCGATTCACGACCGGGTCGTCTGACGGGTGTGCTCACTGCCGTCGACGTACCCCACTTGCCCGGTATGGAACCGATCGACGAAGCGATCGCCGATCTCTGGGCCACGGGTATCGCTCCCACCGGACATCCCACGCAGTTCCTACGGGCCCGCCTCGACGAACTCGGGGTGATCACGGCCGATCGACTGGCCACCATCGACGCCGAGCGGGTGTGGGTGGCCGGTGTCGTGACACATCGCCAGCGACCGGCCACGGCGCAGGGAACCACGTTCATGAATCTCGAGGACGAGACCGGACTCATCAACGTGGTGGTGTCGGTCGGCTGCTGGAAGCGGTTCCGTGCCACGGCGCGAGGTGCGTCGTCACTTCTCGTACGCGGTCGTCTTCAACGTGTCGAAGGCGTCGTCAACATCGTGGCCGATCACATCGCCCCCCTGCGGGGATCTGGTGAGGAATCTTCACCGTATGGGTCGAAAAGTCTCGCCAGAAACTGGCGGTAGACGACCGAGCACTCTCGTTCTGGTGGCACATGAGCACGAAACACGTGACGAAACAGCCACCAGAAGCACTAATGGCGGGACGTGGTGGCGGCCATCACGCCGAGGGCGACGAACACCGTGCCGGCCACGTAGCGCTGCACGAAGGGCAAGGTACGACCCGACAACAGCACCTGCCGCAACGCACTCGCCGTGATCGCGTACGTCCCGTCGGTCACGAAACCGACGGCCACGAAGATCGATCCGAGCACGAGTGACTGCGACCACGCGGCTCCGTTGTCGGCGTCGATGAACTGCGGCAGGTACGACAAGAAGAAGAGGGCGACCTTGGGGTTCAAGGTGTTGACGATCACTCCCTGACGAAACGCGCGTGAACGGGTCGTGGAGGGCATGTCCCCCGACACCATCCGCGGTGCCACGAGCAACGTGCGCACGCCGACGAATACGAGGTAGCCGGCTCCCAACCATTTCACGGTGTTGAACGCCGTGGCCGACGTGGCGAGAACCGCCGAGAGCCCGGCCGACGCAGCGATCACGTGCACCAGATTGCCGAGTTCGAGACCGGCCACCGCGGCGAAACCGATTTCGCGTCCGTCGGCCACACTGCGGTTCAACACGTAGATGACCGCCGGTCCGGGAATCAGGAGCAGAGCCAACGACGCCACGGCGAACGTGACGACGGACGACAGATCGGGCACGTCTCGACTCTAGAGGTCGGAACTTCCGCCGAACCGATTCACGGCCGGACGTCGATCGGGGCGGCGGGAGGGCCGACCGTGACGATGTCGGCCACCAATCGAGCGAGGTCGAGTGGAACGAAGCGAGCCGGCGACGTCACGAGCTCGTCGTGACTCCACCATCGAATCTCGTGCAGGTATTCCTCACGCAATCGATCCCAACCGAGTTCGGGTTCGGGTTCGAACTCGTGGTCGACGTGAACGAGATGGATCTGCTCGCGCTGCCCGTCCCAGTTGCCGTCGAAGAAGCGGACATGGTGTTCGCGCGTCCAGATGTGCGGGCCGATCACCGGATCGATCAGGCCGACCTCTTCACGCAACTCGCGGGCCAACGCGTCGAGAGTCGGTTCGCCCGGTTCGATTCCTCCACCGGGCAGTGCCCAGCGAGTGCCAGTGGGGAATTCGAAGCGCACGAGCAACACCGCGGGCCGTGGGCTGAGCAGCAGCGCGCGAACGGCCGGTCGGATACGCAGTGCGTCAGTCACCGGGAGTGTCGCGTAGTCGATCGTTGAAGGCGCGGTACATGTCGTAGACGTTCTTGCACTCCTCGCAAACCGGCAACTGCTTGGGGTCACGGGAGGGCACCCACACGTACCCGCAGAGGGCTTCGACCGGCGTGCCCATGACGCGGGCCTCGAGAATCTTGGCCGCCGCGTTCTCGCCGGGGGCCACCTTCACGATGTGGGCCCGAGTGGGTTCGGCGGTCTCGGTGGTCTGGTCGAGATCGGGCCGCGTGCGGGTCTCGGTCGAGCTCATGGGATCAGTCAACCAGATGCCTACACTGGGTCCATGCCGTTGTACGAGTTCCGGTGCAAGACCTGTGACGCCACGTTCGAGGAGCGTCGCACCATGTCGGCCGCCAACGAACCGGCGACCTGTCCCGACGGACATCCGGGCGCGGTTCGTCTGCTGTCGGTGTTCGCATCGGTCGGCGCATCGACCGGCGGCACGCCCGCTCCGGCCCCGCGTGCGGGCGGAGGATGCGGCAGCGGTTGCGGGTGCGCTCACTAGATGCCGTCCGACCGGCGCGACGCTCAGGCGGGGAGTAGGTTGTGATCGTGGCGTCCTGGATCGTGACCATCGTGGCAACTGCCGTGGGAATCGGTGCCGGAGTGCGGATCATGACGCGTCCCAAGCCCGTGCCGGTGCGAGTTCGCCCGGAGCGTCGACGCTGACTCTGTACGTCGACGGATCGCACTGGTGGTTCCGTGACCGCCGTTGGTGCCACCTCGTGAGCGACACGAGTCTCGACGAATTGCACGAATTCGCGGCCGATCTCGGCGTGCCACCGCGAGCCTTCCACGCCGACCACTACGACCTTCCCGACGAACATCGAGATCGGGCCGTGGCAGCCGGGGCTCAGGAAGTGTCGAGTCGCGACATCGTACGAATCCTGCGCGCCGCCGGCTTACGGCGTCGTGACATGGGGGCCGACAAGCGGCCACACATCTTGCACTGAGAGTGGATCGAAGCGGACCCACGCCTCCACCCTCGGTCCTCGCTGGTGAGCGTCGAGGATGGCCGCGACCAACGGGGGATCGAGGTGCAACGAGTCGTCGGTGCGTTCGGCGATCACGAGACCGGTGAGGGTCGTGTCGTGCGTGGCCTCGGTGATCGCTGCCAGCACGCGAGCGAGCGCCTCGACCCCGCGCTCGAGTTCGGCGGCCACGCACACGTGCCCGACGAGACGGTGATCGACGAGGAAGACGAGCATGCGATCACGTGGCGACATGAGCGCCCGCGCCAGGTGGGCGACATCGCGTGGATCGACGAGAGGATCGACACCCGGTCGCAGAAGATCGGGCTGGTCTGAGGACGGCATGGATGCTCCGTTCGTGGAGAACGGGGAAGTGAGCGCACGGTAGGCGAAGGGTGTGGCACGCCGAAATGGCTCAGCCGACGGTGACGACACTGCCGGCCACGGCCACGACGGCCACGACGAGGGGTGTGAGGTAGGTGGCCCACACGGGCACGGGCTTCCACGACGGAGCGAGCATGACGGCTCCGCACACGGCCCCGGCCACTGCGCCGCCCAGATGACCACCGATCGAGATGCCGGGGATGGTGAAGGTGAGCAGCAGATTGATGGCCAACGTGGCACCGATGCCCGTCTGGAACACGTTCACGCCCCGTCGTTGCAGCCCGATCGCCGCCGCTGCCATCAGACCGAACACGGCACCGGATGCGCCACCGTGCAGTCCGCCACGATCTCCCTGAATGACGAGAGCACCGAGCGAACCTCCGAGCAGTGATGCGACGTACAACATGCCGAAGCGCAGACGTCCGAGCGGTGGTTCGAGCATCTGGCCCAACTGGTAGAGCAACAACATGTTCATGCCGATGTGGAGGACGCCGAAGTGGAGAAAGCCCGAAGTGACGAGGCGATACCACTCGTCGGTGATCTGAAGGATGTAGCGATTGAGTCCGAGATCGAGTTCGCGTTCGGTGACCTGACTCCCGAATCCGGCGGCCCCGACGTCGCCGGTGAGCACCCATACGAACACGGCGACGTTCACGGCGATCAAGACCAGTGACACCAGGATCGGCTGACGTGCGTTCCAATGACGGACCCGAGTCGACGTGTCGGGCCGTGAACGTCGCACGCAGTCGATGCAGTGACTTCCGACCGAGGCTTGCACCAGACAGTCGGCACAGGCCGAGCGACCGCAGCGAGTGCACGAGCGACCGGTGATCCGATCGGGATGACGTGTGCAGTGGGTGATGGTGGGCGGCGGGAGATCGGACATGTCGAGAAGTGCGGACTCGCACGACGCGTGCGGAGAGCACCGTGCGAAGAACGGTACCCCTGATTGCTACGGTCGGAGCGGTCGGGGGACGGTTGTCCGCCACAGCGCGAAGGGGGAACGTATGGCCTGGGATTTCGAGACCGAACCGGAGTTCGAAGAGAAGTTGGCGTGGATGCGCCAGTTCGTGCGTGACGAGATCATTCCGCTCGAGACGCTGGCCGAGGTGTGGCGCGCACCGGGTGGGCGCGAGAAGTTCGCAATCGCCGTCGAGCCGCTCAAGGCCGAGGTGAAAAAGCGTGGACTGTGGGCCGCGCACTTGCCACCCGACATGGGTGGTCTGGGGTTCGGACAAGTGAAGTTGGGCCTCATGCACGAAATTCTCGGACAGTGCGGTTACGCCCCGAGCATCTTCGGCAACAACGCTCCCGACAGTGGCAACGCCGAATTGCTCGCCGTAGGTGGCACGCCCGAGCAGCGAGAGAAGTGGATGCAGCCCCTTCTCGAAGGAAAGTTGCGTTCGTGCTTCAGCATGACCGAACCAACCGCGGGTGCCGACCCCACGTTGCTCAGCACCACGGCGGTGCGCGACGGAGACGAGTGGGTCATCAACGGACACAAGTGGTTCTCGTCGAACGCGTCCGTGAGTGATTTCCTGATCGTCATGGTGCGGACGGGCGAAGAAGGGGCTCCCGCGTCGAAGGCTTACTCGATGATCGTGGTTCCCACTCGCACACCCGGCGTCAACATCGTGCGCGACGTTCCCACCATGGGGGAGCCCGACCACCGCACCGGAGAGCCCGGTGGACACGCCGAGATCCTCTACGAGAACGTTCGTGTCCCGTTCGAGAACGTGGTGGGCGGAGCAGAAGGAATCGGGCAGGGATTCGCCCTCGCGCAGAAGCGACTCGGCCCGGGACGTATCCACCACGCGATGCGCTGGCTCGGTCAGAGTCGCCGGGCCTTCGACATGCTGTGCGAACGTGCGCTCACGCGCTTCACGCACGGGAGCATCCTGGCCGAGAAGCAGATGATCCAGGACTGGATCGCCGAGAGCTACGCCGAGATGCAGGCCGCCCGACTTCTCACGTTGCAGGCCGCTTGGAAGATGGACAAGTTGCACGAAGCGGGCAAGCACTACAGCGACGCTCGAGTCGAGATCGGCGTCATCAAGTTCTGGGGCGCCAAGGTGCTCTACAACGTGATCGACCGTGCGATTCAGATCCACGGGAGCCTCGGATACACCACCGACTTGCCCCTCGAATCGATGTACCGAGCGGCGCGCGCGGCTCGCATCTACGACGGCCCCGACGAGGTGCACAAGGTCACCGTGGCTCGCCAGATCCTGAAGGGCTATCGCCCGAGCGATCCGCCGATCGAACACGTGCCGACTCGACGAGCCGCTGCCGAGAAGAAGTTCGCACACATCCTCGAGGCGGTCACGCTCGACGCCTGATCGACGTTCAGGCCATGAACGCGACGGTCGGAACGAAGTCGGCCGGCGACGTGGGCCGGGCGACGTGATGTCCCTGCACGTGGTCGCAGCCGACCGCGCGTAGTCGATCGAGCTGCTCACTCGACGTCACCCACGAGGCGATGACCGACTTGTCGAGCCCGTGGGCCAACTGGATCACGCCGCGAACCATCGGATCGTCCCGGTTGTCGTCACCGAGAGGGCGTACGAAGGTCCCGTCGAGCTTGACGAAGTCCGAGGGTGCGTCGCGCAAGTGAGCGAGGGACGAATGGCCACCGCCGAAATCATCGAGGACGAGAACGAAACCGAGGCGCCGTAGCGACTGGAGGGAGCGAGTCGCCTCGTCGCTCCCGAGTGACGAGGCCGTGTACTCGATGCCGAGATTGGCCGGCGTGAGTCCGTGCGATCTCACCGTCGTCGTCAGATGCTCGACGAATCCGCTGTCGACGACCTGACGAGTCGATACGTTCACGTGGATGCGAAAGCGTCGGTCGACGCGACCGTTGGCGATCCAATCGGCGAGCAGCCGAGCACTCTCGTCGACGACCCAACGGCCGATGGGGACGATGAGCCCCGACTCCTCGGCGAGATCGAGAAAGACCGAAGGGGTGAGGACGCCCTCGGAAGGATGATTCCAACGCAAGAGCGCCTCGACGGCGTCGACTCGACCGGAATGAGCGGCTGCGATCGGTTGCACCACGAGGTGAAGGCTCTTCTCGGCAAGGGCTCGCTCGAGATCGTCGGCCAGATGACGACGGCGTCGAGCGTCGTCACGCATGGCCTCGCTGAAGATCTCGCACCGCCCCTTGCCGCGCGATTTCGCGCGGTACATCGCCGTGTCGGCCCGGCGCACGAGTTCGAGAGCCGCTTCGAGCGCGACACTCGCATCGTCGGTTCTGTGCCACACGGCCACGCCGATGCTCACTCCCGTGCTGATGCGAGAACCACGTAGTTCCACCGGCTCGGCGGCTGCCTCGTTCACTCGCTCGGCCAGATCGAGTGCGGTTGCGTCGTCGCCGACGCCGTCGCAGAGGACGACGAATTCGTCACCACCGATCCGTCCGACCAGGTCGCCCGGACGGGTACTGGCCGACAGACGACGGGCGAGCGCTGAAATGAAGGTGTCGCCACTTTCATGCCCGAGTGAGTCGTTCACGTCCTTCAGATGATCGATGTCGACGTAGAGGATCGCCAGATGTCGACCGTCGACACGAGCCCGCTCGATCGCTTCGGCCACTCGCCGAACGAAGAGCTGACGGTTGGGCAGTCCCGTCAACGCGTCGTGGGTCGCCTGGTGAGCGAGCTCGGCGTGGAGTCGAACCGTGGCTGTGACGTCACGGCACCACGCGCTGAAGCCACCGGCGTCACCACGGGTCACCGTGCAGTCGAGAGTGCGCGCATCGCCCACCTGATCACGGATCGTGATCTCGCCGCGCCAGGAGTCGACCGAATCGTCGGTGAACAGTGCACGCGGCGTCTGATCGCGCATGGCTGACACGAACCCGGCGAGACGCGCATCTCCCACGAGTCGTCGAGCGGCTCCGTTCGCGAACGACACCGAACCGTCGCGATCGACCGAGATCACGACGTCGGAGGTGGTGCGGGCCAAGCGGGACAGGTCGTCCTCGGCGTCGTGCGACTCGACGATCACCACGCCGGAGAACCCGAGCAACGTGCCGTCGGATCCGATGCGAGGCGACATGACGACGCGAACCGTGCGGGGTTCGCCGTCGAGGGCCACCGGGAAGACGGCATCGAAACCGACACCCGTGCGCTCGACCCACTCGCGTTCGATCCGGGTGCGTTCGAGGGCCGGGGCCGCCGCCCAGACCGGGCGACCTTCGACATCGGGACCGAACGACACCGACGCACGCGACGCAGTGACAATCGACGTCGCGACGTCATCGGCGGCCGTGAGACGGCCGATCGGATCGCTCTCGAAGAGTCCAATGGCTCCGCCGGCCGCGGCGCGTTCGTTCATCGTCGGTCATTGTGGCACGGTGTGGTCGTGCGACCGCGGAGTGTGGTCGGCTCGTCGCGCGAATCGGCGATCGCTGTCGGGTCAGCCCGAGGTGACGGTGCCGGTGACGCTCGTCGACGTCAGGCTCGCCAATTCGATCGCGCGAACGAGATCGGCTGCCGGTGTCCCGTCGACCACGTCGAGGGTCTGGGTCAGGGCGTGCACGGTGACGAGGTAGGTGTGCGTCTGGCCGAGGGGAGGGCACGGCGGCGACCAGCCGACGATCGGGAAGTCAGGACGCCCGAGGTCATTGGCGGCCTCGATCACGCCGGGTATCGCTCCGCCCGAGGCCAGACCATCGCTCGACGCATCGATGTTGGCCACGACCCAGTGCACGAGAGGTTCGCCGGTCGGGCCGAATGCGTCGAGATCGGTCACGACGACGGCGAACGACTGGGTTTCGGCCGGTGCTCCCGACCACGTGATCGACGGTGACACACCGTCACCCGAACAGGTGTGGTCGGCGGGAATGGGTCCGGCCTCGGTCCAGGGAACGGCGACGGAGAAGATCGACGCGATCGATTCCAGCGAATCGAACCCTCCGGCGTCGTCGAGAGCAGCGGTGGCGACGGTGGTTTCGTCGATGATGGTTTGTACTTGGTTGGGCTCGGGCGGACTCATGTCGCGCCCGTCGGTGGAACACGAAACGACGATCGCCAGCGACGCGAGGACGACGAGACGTGCGACGACCCGCCAATGGCGGCTGGAGCGGTGCGGGCCCGAATCACACGTCACCCTCGCCACGCTATTGCGCGTCGGGTGGCTCGGAGGGGTCGGCACTAGCGTGGAGGCGATGGAGGTGCGGAGCGACGAAGCGCAGAACCCTCTGTGCATCCTCACGGTGCACGCCCATCCCGACGACGAAGCCTCGAAAGGTGCACCCACCCTCGCGGCGTACCACGCCGCCGGGGTTCGTACCGTTCTCGTGTGCTGCACGGGCGGCGAGGAAGGCGATCTGCAGAACCCGCAGTTGCGTGAACCGGGACAACCGTTCCACGGAGTCGCCCCCGAGGACGAACGTCAGTTGATGGCCCGCATCCGACCTCGTGAGCTCGCCGAGTCGGCCCGGATCATCGGCTTCGACGACGTCGTCATGCTCGGTTACCGCGACTCGGGGATGCTCGATTCGCCGGCCAACGATGATCCGACGTCGTTCCACCGTGCCGACCTCGACGAGGCGGTGGGTCGACTCGTCACGGTGATTCGTCGTGTTCGCCCCCAGGTTCTCATCACCTACAACGACGACCAGCGCGGATATCCGCACCCCGATCACGTCAAGGTGCACGACATCTCGGTGATCGCGTTCGAGCGGGCCGGTGATCCGACGTGGTACCCGTGGGCCGGGCCGGCCTTTCAGCCGTCGAAGTTGTATTACACCGTGTGGTCGAAAACCCGCATGATCCTCGTGCACCAGGCGATGATCGCCAAGTCCGGGTCGTCGCCGTACGACGAGAAGTGGCTGGCACGTCCGAGTCACGACGAACGCATCACGACCCGTGTTCACGTGGGCGATTTTCTGTGGGCGCGGTCGGGTTCCCTGCGTGCCCATGCCACTCAGGTCGATCCCAACGAAGCATGGTGGTTCGGACTCGACGACGACGAGTTCGCCGAGGTGTACCCGTGGGAGGACTGGATCCTTGCTCGTTCGACGGTCGGAGGTCCGAGTGACGACGACGTCGAAGTCGACCTGTTCGCTGGTATCGCGTCCGTACGCGGAGTTCCCGACTCCACACCGCTCCCGAGTCGTCTGGCCGACCCGTCCGCCGTGAGCAACTCATGAGCTCGGTTCAGTACCGCCTGGCGATCGGCAAGAAGGACGAGCGAGTCGACGGACCCGATGAGGCCGAGGTGGTCGTGACGATCGCCCTCGCCGATGCATCACTCGATCCCTCGGTGGCTTTCATGCTCGGCAAATTGAAGTCATCCGGGCCGACCGGCCCGTTGTTCGACGAGCTGTCGTCGGGTGAGGCGACGCGTCGGATCGCTGCGCTCGCCGCTCTCGTCTGAGTCGATCGAGCCAGCGAGCGCGCAACCGACTCTCAGCCGCGTCGCATGGCGTCGCGTAGTGCCCGGTAGCCGATCAGGACGGCGCCCGAACTTTCCACGAGTTCGCGCAGATCGCGATCGTTCGTCATCAGTTCGAGGTCGTCGATCCAGCCGTTCGCCGACTCGCCGGCCAGGGACCGAACTTCTTCGGTGTCGATCGCTGGTTGCACGTGGATCTCGGTGACCCCGGGTCGCAGATCGGAGAAGGCTCGCATCACGCGAGCGCGACTTCCGGACGACCAGTCGTGATCGAAGTGATCGGGGAACACCACGCCTTCGTCGGCGGCCAGGCGCCGGAACGGGAAACCCGCCCGGTCTTCGGTGATGGTGGACGGCAGTCGGATCGGCAACGCGAATTCGACGGCGAGGTCGAGGTACACGTCGAAGAATTCGGGGCGCAGGGTGATGGCGGTGAGATGAGGGGTCAGATGCGACACGTCGAATCCCCACAGGATCGCCCGTTCGATCTGCGCCCGACACTCACGATGAACCTCGGTCGGATCGGCGTGTTCCCACAGATCGTCGATCTCGCGGGGAAACCCACCGTCGCCCGACAGCAACGAAGGCGAATGGGTGATGGGTCCCCATCGGTAGAGCGGATGTTCGGCGTTCAACGTGAGGTGCACACCGATGTCGTCGCCCTCGTACATCATGGCGGCATGTCGGGCCCACGGGGCCGGAACCATGAGTGATGCGCACGTGGCGAGTCCTTCTCGGAGTGCGCGATACACACCGATGTTGGCGGCATGACACGACCCGAGATCGTCGCACGACACGATCACGAGTCGGGAGTCGGCGTCGTAGCCGAGACGTTCGGCGAGCGAGGTCACGAGGTCACGCTACCCGTCCGTTCCGGCGCAGGCCGACCAGAGACCGCGACCATCCGTCCGCGCCGATCGCTCGGCGGCGAGCAGTGTCGATTCGAAAGCAAGATTGGGTGCGATGAACAAGGTGCGGGCGTAACCCTCCCGAACGAGGACTTCGTTGACGAGCACTCCGTCCGACGCGCGGTGAACGTAGGCCAGAAGGCGTCCGTAGTCGTCGCGGGCTTCGGTGTCGCGGACGGCGTCGACGTACGAACCGATGGGAAGCAATGCGGACAATCGAGCCGAGGCCTCGGGACCGAAGCATTCGATCGGCGTGTCGGGCTTCTTCGTCTCGGGAGTGTCGACGCCGATCAGTCGGACGCGCTCGACCACTCGCTGACCGTCGACGGCGAAGGCGATGTCGAGAGTGTCACCGTCGACGTGACCCACGACTTCGCCGTTGGCACCCGCCGGCAGTTCGAGCGTTTCGGCGCATCCGGAGACGACGAAGACCAGAGCGGCGACGACTCCGAAGGTGAACGGGACGACTCGGATGCGCACCGCCGAATGTGGGCGCGCCGGGTCGTTCAGAGGCGTTCGATGAGAGTGCCGGTTCCGAGACCGCCACCGCAGCACATCGAGATGATGCCGTAGCGACCACCGGTGCGCTCGAGTTCGTAGAGAGCCTTGGTGGTGAGAACTGCTCCGGTGCCACCGAGCGGATGGCCGAGGGCGATGGCGCCACCGTTGGGGTTGGTCCGCTCGAGGTCGGCGCCGACTTCCTTGGCCCAGGCGAGCACGACCGAGGCGAAAGCCTCGTTGATCTCGAACGTGTCGATCTGGTCGATGGTGAGACCGTTGCGAGCGAGCAATCGCTGCGTCGCATCGATCGGACCGGTGAGCATGAGCACGGGATCGACACCGACGAGGCAACTGTCGACGACGCGGGCCCGCGGCTTCAGTCCGAGTTCGGCCGCTTTCTCGGCGGTCATCATGAGAAGCGCGGCGGCGCCGTCGGAGATCTGCGACGAGTTGCCCGCCGTGTGCACGCCGTTCTCGCGTGCCACAGGCTGCAAAGTCGCGAGCTTCTCGAGTGTGGTTTCACGGATGCCCTCATCGCGTGACACGCGATGGGTCGTGCCGGTCGGCTTGCCCTCGTCGTCGAGATCGGGGGCATCGACTTCGATGAACTGACCGTCGAAGCGACCCTCGGCCCACGCGCGGGCGGCGCGCTGCTGGGACGACAGACCCAGGGCATCGGTGTCGGCGCGCGTGATACCCCACTTGTCGGCGATGCGCTCGGCCCCTTCGAACTGCGAGGTGAACTCGTAGTGGGCGAAGTAGCTCTTGCTCACGGCCTTGCCGAGGCTCTTGAACTCCTTGGTCTTGGGATCCTTGACCCAAGCGTTCGAGTTGCTGCCGATCGGCACGGTGCTCATCGACTCGACACCACACGCCATGGCGACGTCGACGACTCCCGATGCCACCAACGACGCGGCCAGGCCGGTCGCTTGCTGGCTCGAACCGCACTGAGTGTCGACCGTGGTGCAGGCGGTCGTGAGAGGGAGACCCGCCGACAGCCAGGCCGTGCGCGTGATGTTGAAACTCTGGGCACCGACCTGACTCACGTTCCCACCCACGACCTGCTCGATGACCGACGGATCGATGCCGGTTCGTCGCACGACCT
>JBEDFW010000185.1:0-5437 GCA_041174985.1 Actinomycetota bacterium
GTAGCGAACGCTACAGAGTGGGCGAAAAGTGGGGGTTTGGGGTCAGCGGGTGGCGAGGAGGAGCCGGCGGGCGATGAACGGGGTCGGCACGGCCACCGTCGCCACCACAAGGGCGAACACGACCCCGTTCCCCACCATCGGCGGCTCCCAGGCCGGGTCCGACACGACCTGCCACCAGCCACCCCAGCGGCCCACGGAATAGCGCCGCAGGGCCTGCCAGAAGGAAAACAGGTGCACGAGCCACCAGACGGCCAATAAAGCGCCTCCCAGGCGAATTCTCAGGCGCTCTCCCGCATCGGTGGTCGTCACCGCCACGGCCGCCACCATCATCAGGGCCATCCAGATCGACAACAGGTACCGACCCTGGAAATACGGGAATCGAACGAACCCGAAGGCCACCGGGGTCACGAGAAGCGCCAGCACTCCCAACGCGGTGCCTCGCGACCACTCCCGCTTCCCGCCCGCCAGGGCCAAGGCGACCAGGATTCCGCCGCCGATCATGACCATCGAATAGAGCTCGTACCCCACGAAGCCGTGAACGCGACCCAACGTGCCCACCATCTGCTGCAGGTTGAGTTGAATCTCCCCGACGCCCTGCCAACGAGACCCGTTACCGCCCACCTCGCTCTTGGTCAGGAATCGACGCAGGATCGGCAGCACCCAGATCAAGCCCGAGAGAACACCGACGGCGAACAACGACACGAGAACGGTCAACGCCGTCGCGGCCCGCGGCCCCATGACCTCGCGCCAACGTTCCCAGGCCCGTCGACGCCACTCGGGATCGGCGCGCACCACCGGCACGAACATCGTCAGGATCACCGCGACCCACGCGATTCCGTCCCGTCGCACCAACACCAAACCGAGAAGACCCACCCCGATCGCCACCCACACCGACAACCGTCGATCCTCCCACCGCAGGCGCGCCACCAAACCCGCCACGGCAACTGCCGTGAAACCCACGGTCATTCCCGAGGGATTCACCGTCGACATCACCGACATCGACATCGGCGTGAGACCCATCAAGAGGCCGAGCAACAGCCAACGACTTCGCCCCGGACGCAACATGAGAACCGCCGCCCAGGCGAGCAACGAGCAACACACGAATCCCATCCACAGACGCATGACGTAGGTGCCACCGAGACCCGACATGACGAAAGCCGGAATCGAGGCCACCGCATGGAAACCCGGCGGATAATCACGGGTCTTCGTCTTGACTTCGGTGCCGTCGACACCCCACACCAAGTTCGCGCAGTCGGCGGTGATGAACTCGCTGGGGTTGAAGCAGTCCTGCTCGTTCATCGGCAGACCGTCGGTCTCGAACGGTTCGGAGAAGTCGAACCTCGAGAACCCCTGCGCCGTTGCGATGTGAGCGGCTTCGTCCATCCCGGCGAACATCGGCTGGGCGATCGACCAGAGCACGCAGAGCGGATACACGAGCGCCATGGTGAGCACCCACACGCGGCGCGACGAGTGACGTCGATCGACGGCGGCCGGTTCGGCCCACACGGACATGTCCGAACCCTAGCGATCGGCTTCGATGCGAGCCTGCACACCCGCCCCGACCATCACGAGCCAGGCGGCGATGTTGGCGCCGATGAACGTTTCACCGAGGTTCATGAGCAAGGTGAATCCGACCATCGCCACCCACCACTGCGACGCCCACGTGCCCGACGGCACCGCCCGCACGACGCCGCGAATCAACACCCACAACAGCCAGCCGAGTGCGACGGCACCCACCACTCCGGCACCGATCAACACCTCCACGTACCCGCTGTGCGCCTCGTAGAGGTCGCGCCCGCGGTCGAGCAGTCGCACTCGCAGGTCGTCGTCGAACCACACCGCCATGAAACCGAAACCGCCCCACGGTCGTTGCGTCCACGATTCGAGAATCTCGGCCCACAGCTCGGTGCGTCCGGAGAACGTGGCCGATCGTCCGAACCACGAGGTGACGGGGCCCCGCGCGAGAAGCAAGCCGACCACGACGAACGGAACAGCGACACCGACCCGACGAAGTCGAACGCGCTGTTGCGACGATCCGCGCGACCACGCCCACGAGAACGCCACCGCCGACAGCGCCCCCACCACGGCCACGAGTGGGGTGAGCGATCCGGTTCGCCACCACACCGCCGTCGACACGACGCCGACCACACTCACAGCCACGGCCGACCAACCGCGCGCCGCGCGCCACAACAACATCACCGACGAAAGAACCGCCAGGGCAGCAACGGGCCCCAAGGCGTTGCGGTTGAAGTACCAGCCGACGAAGTTGCCCTTGGGGTCGACCGTGTAGTGCCAGTCGCGCAAGTGCGCCCACACACTGCCCGCCACGCACACCGACATCGCCGTCCACACGGCCCACGCGAATCGGCGGGGCGACAGAGACGCCGCCGCCAATCCGATGGCCACCATGCCGAATGCGAGCAGACCGACTTGTTCGAGGGTTCGTCCGCGTTGAATCGACCAGGCTGCGCTCATCAGCAGAGCCACGCCGAGTGCGGCACCACTCCACACCACGGCTCGAGCCCGATCCCTCACCGCGCGCCAGGCCGGCCACGCCGCCGCGACGACGAGCGCGTACGCCGCACACCACACCAACTGGATTCGTGTGTCGTCGATCGGATCGCCGGGCACGTCGCCCCATTCGAGACGAAGCCGATACACGGGCGCACGCGTCGCAGCCACCACGGCCACGACCGTGGCGAACCAGACGATGCGCTCCCGCACGACGTCAGCGGGTGGACTGTTTCCCGCCGGTGGCCGCCAAGTAGAGGGCGATTCCGCAGTAGATGATCGTGATCACTGCTCCACCCACCGGATTCCCTTCCGAGGCGGCACCGATGAAGCCCAACACACCGAAGGCCACGAAAATGCTCTGGAACACGACGGTGGTGACCCATCCACCCTTGCGCGCCTTGATGCACAGCACGCTCATCCAGATGAGCACGACGGCAACCGCCACCATGATCACGGCCATGAACGTGAGCGACCCACCCGACAGATCGTCGACGAAACCACCGACTTCGGATTGAGTGACCGAGAACAACCAGAGGCCGATGATTCCCGAGAGCGAACCCTGAATGATCTGCAGGACACCCGCACCGGTCAATTTTCCGTTTCCGCGCCGAACGACCGACGGCGCGATCGGCGCCGCCATGGACGCTCCGGGCGGCGGGGGCGGCGGCAATGACCCACCCGACGACGGCACGACTTGATCACTCACGACACACCCCCTCGCGCTCGTCGCTTCGACCAGCGCTGAATTGACTGTAACAACCGTGGCCGGCGACCTCGACCGACCCTCGGAGAGAGCGTCCGAACGCCTGGGGCGAGCCGCAACTACCCTGTCAACGGGCATGAACGCGCAACAACCAACCTCGGGTGGGGCTCCGCTCGCACCGGGCACCGAGTGGCTCGTCAACCGGGTGTCGCCAACGCTCATGCCTCTGTGGCGACGAGGTTTTCGAGTGCTGTTCGCCCTCGACGCCGTGGTGCTCTACGCGCTCATGATCGTCGTGAATTTCGTGCGCTTCGGCACCGACTGGCCCACTTATCCGTTGTCGCACTATTGGGTCGGATTCGCGATCGCAACTGGGATCCACCTCGTGGTCGGGTATTTCTCGGGGCTCTACGAACGCGAACCGCGCCTCGGTCAACGACCGTGGCTACCGCGCGTCACTCTCGCCATGGCGATCGGCATCGGCGTGGACGGCCTCGCCTTCGTGGTGCTCGATCGTTATCTCATGCCGCGTTTCAATCTCGGGGCCCTTTTCGTGCTCGGTTCACTCGCCCTCGTCGGCAACCGCCATCTCAGCCGCTCCCTCAACCGGCGCCGCCAAGGTCCGCCACGCGTGGTGCTGGTGGGCTCCCCCGTCACCGCCGAGGCCGTGACGACGCATCTGTCGCAGAGTGATCGGGCCGCCCGAGTGGTGGCCACGCGTGCCGACACATCCGACTTGGTCGACACGGTGCGATCCCTCCAAGCCACCGATGTTCTGCTCCTTGACGTCGACGCCTTCGGTCACCTGTTCCCGCAACCTCTCGGATCACTCGAAAGTGACGGGGTGGGTTTCCTCCAACGGGTCGGCGCACAAGAAACACTTCTCGGCCTGCAGTCGGTGCGCGAAGTGGGCGGCATGCCCTTCGTCCGTTTGCGCAGCCACACGCTCGCCGCCCACAAGGTCAAGTTGAAGCGCGCCTTCGATCTGTTCCTCCTCGTGGCGTTCTCGCCACTCGTCCTCGTCGTCGTCGGAGCGCTTGCTCTGTACGTGCGCGTTCGCGCCGGATCTCCGGTGCTGTACCGCCAGACACGTATCGGACGAGACGGTCGGCCCTTCACTCTCGTGAAGTTCCGCACCATGAAGCGTGACGCCGAAACACAAGGTGCGGTGCTGGCCACCGAGAACGATCCGCGGGTCGTGCCGGGTTTGAACTGGATGCGCGGCACCCGTGCCGACGAATTGCCCCAGTTGTGGAACGTGCTGAAAGGCGACATGTCGCTCGTGGGGCCGAGGCCCGAGCGTCCCGAACTCATCGCCGACATCGCGCGTCAGGTGCCGGGATACGAGCGACGCCACGAATTGCGACCGGGCCTCACCGGCTTGGCCCAAGTGCAGGGTCGGTATCACACCGACGCTGCGTTCAAGGTCGGACACGATCTGCAGTACCTCGTCAACTGGTCGCTGGTGCTCGATCTGCAGATCATCGTGCGCACCGTATGGGTGGTGCTGGCCCGCCGTGTCTGATGCATCGGCCTGGCCCTCGGTGTCGGTCGTGATGCCGGTCCTGAACGAAGAGCGGTACCTCGAACGCGCGGTGCAGGCCATCTTCCACCAGGACTACCCCGGCCCTCTCGAGGTGTGCCTGGCCCTCGGGCCGTCCACCGATCGCACCGACGACGTTGCCGCACGACTTCAAGGCGCCGAGCCGCGCTTGCGTACCGTCGCCAATCCCACCGGTCGAACGCCAGCCGGACTCAACGCCGCCATTCGCGCCACATCCGGCGACATCGTCGTGCGTGTCGACGGCCACGCCGTCCTTCCTCCCGGCTACATCACGCGAGCTGTCAGCACCTTGCAGCGCACCGGCGCGGTCAACGTCGGTGGCGTGCAACTTGCCGAAGGCACCACCCCGTTCGAAAAGGCCGTGGCGCTCGCCATGTCGTCTCCGTTCGGAATGGGTGGGGCCAAGTTCCATTCCGGCGGTGCCGAAGGACCAGTCGACACCGTGTACCTCGGCGTGTTCCGGCGTGCGGCCATCGAAGCGGTCGGACTCTTCGACGAGACACTCGCGCGCAATCAGGACTACGAACTCAACATCCGTCTCCGCAAGTCAGGTGGCACCGTGTGGTTCGACCCAGCACTGCACGTGACGTATCGACCGCGCCCCACACTGCGGGCGCTGGCTCGCCAGTACGCCGAATACGGCGCCTGGAAACGGC
>JBEDFW010000186.1:0-4444 GCA_041174985.1 Actinomycetota bacterium
GTGAACTGCGGCGGATGAGTCGCGGATTCCAGACCGAATTCAAGGAAGCTTTCGACGAACCGATGCGGGAACTGAAAGAAACGGCCCGACTCACTACCGATGCCGTGAAATCGGCCATCGACGACGATCGCTCGCAGTCGAAACCGTCGGCCGGTGCGAACGAACCGGTTCGACCCCCGAGCGATGCCCCGACCGACGGCCCGACGGAGGGTTCGACGGGGGAGGGGGCTCCCTCTTGAATCTCCTGAAGTTGCGGCGGGCCAAACTCGCCACCGCCAACGAGACGATGACCCTCACCGAGCATCTGGCCGAACTGAGAACGCGGATCGTTCGATCATTGCTCGCCGTGGGTCTCGGAGTCATCGCTGTCCTGGCCTTCTACGAGCCGGTGCTCGATTTCCTGCGTCAGCCCTACGACAATCTCTGCGAGCGTCGCCCCGACCTCGTCACCAACTGCGATCTGTTCTCGCTCGGACCGCTCGACGGATTCAGCGCCCGCATGCGCGTCGCTCTCTACGGTGGCTTGATTCTCGCTCTGCCGGTCGTTCTCTGGCAGATCTGGCGATTCATCGTCCCCGCCCTCCACGACCGTGAGCGCAAGTACGCGATCCCGTTCATCGCGTCGTCAGTGGTGCTCTTCCTGGCCGGTGGATCACTCGCTTACATCACGCTCGACAAGGGCCTCGAGTTCCTGGTGGCCTGGTCGGGCTCCGACGTCGAGCAGGCCTTCCAGATCACGAAGTACATCGGACTCGTGGCGCTGATGATCGCCGCCTTCGGGATCGGTTTCGAGTTCCCGGTGCTACTCGTCTTCTTGCAGTTGGCCGGAGTCGTCCGTCCGCGACAGTTGGTCGAAGGATGGCGGTTGGCGATCGTGAGCATCGTGGTGCTGGCCGCCGTCATCACTCCGTCGGGCGACCCGATCACTCTCGTCGCCCTCACCGTTCCCTTGGTGGTCCTGTACTTCGTGGCGATCGGTATCGGTCACCTCGTCGTCCGGCGACGCTCGTGAACGCGGTTCGCGCCTCGTTCGTCGAGCGGTACCGGTTTCCTCTCGACCGTTTCCAACTCGACGCCATGGATGCGATCGATGCCGGCTCCTCGGTGGTGGTCGCCGCACCCACCGGAAGTGGCAAGACGGTGGTCGCCGAATACGGAATCGACCGTGCCTTGGCCGAGGGGAGGCGAGCGTTCTACACCGCGCCCATCAAGGCCCTCTCGAACCAGAAGTACAACGACTTGGTGGCTCTGTACGGCCGTGACCGGGTAGGTCTGCTCACGGGCGACAACGCCATCAACGGCGACGCACCCGTGGTGGTGATGACGACCGAGGTTCTGCGAAACATGATCTATGCGCGTTCGAGTGGTCTCGACACCCTCCGAACGGTCGTGCTCGACGAGGTCCACTTCATCCAGGACACCTACCGAGGTCCGGTCTGGGAGGAAGTCATCATCCACCTTCCGCACCACGTTCAGCTCGTGTGTCTCTCGGCGACGGTGTCCAACACCGACGAAGTCGCCGAGTGGATCACGACCGTGCGCGGCTCGACACGGTCGGTGGTCGAGACGAAACGCCCCGTCGAACTGGAAGTCCTCTTCATGGCCTCCGATCGATCGGCCGAACAGGATCATCTGCTGCCGGTCCTCGTCGACGGCCGCCCCAACGTCGACGCCGGGCGTCTCTTCGATCAAGGGGTGCGTCCGCGACGCCGAGGCTCGTATCGACCCCGTGCGCAACGGACCTTCGCCACCCCGACACGCCTCGACGTCGTCGACCGACTGCACGACGAAGACCTGTTGCCGGCGATCTTCTTCATCTTCAGCCGGAACGCTTGCGACGAAGCGGCCGCTTCCTGTGTGCGACAAGGGGTCCGACTCACCACTCCCGACGAGCGACGTCGCATCGCGGCCATCGTCGAGGACCGTCTCGGCTCGTTGGAGCGCGACGACCTCGACGTACTCGGCTACTCCACGTTCGTCGCCCAGCTCGAGGCCGGTGTGGCCAGCCATCACGCCGGGTTGGTGCCACCGTTCAAAGAAGCCGTCGAGGCATGTTTCGTCGAAGGTCTGATCAAGGTCGTCTTCGCGACCGAAACCCTCGCGGTCGGAATCAACATGCCGGCTCGATCCGTCGTCATCGAGAAACTGTCGAAGTTCACCGGTGAACACCACGAGAATCTCACTCCCGGGGAGTTCACGCAGTTGACCGGACGGGCCGGACGTCGCGGTCTCGACGTCCGAGGCCATGCCGTGGTGCTCTGGAACCCGTTCACCAGTTTCGATCAAGTGGCCGCTCTCGCCGCCAGTCGATCCTTCCGTCTCACGTCGTCGTTCCGACCGACGTACAACATGGCGGTGAATCTGGTGCGCTCGTACTCGAGCGAAGAGGCTCGCCACCTCCTCAATCTGTCGTTGGCCCAGTTCCAGGCCGATCGTGACGTCGTGAAGATCGAAGCCCGCCTCGAGCAACGTTTCCAACGACTCGACGAACTTCGGGCCGAGGCCGAGAGCCCGTACGGTGACATTCACTCGTATCGGGCTCGCTTGGAGGGAACTCCGAAGGTGCGCAGTGAAAGTGCGATCGAGTTCGCGATGTCGCGACTACGACCGGGTTCGGTGATCGACGTCGACAAAGGACGAGTGGCCGGCCGAGCGGCGGTTCTCACGACCGCGCACCGAGGCGGGGGAGTGAAGATCTCCGTCCTGACCGTCGACCGGAACATGATCAATCTCACGTCGCGTGACTTCGTCGCGTCTCCACAGATCATCGGACAGGTCGATCTGCCGGTTCCCTTCGCTCCGACTCGACCCGAGTTCCAGCGAGACGTGGTGGAGCAACTGGCCAAACTCACCCCGAAGCGATCGGACTGGGTCGATCCCACACCGGAACGTTCGGCGGTCCATCCGGTGGAGGACGATCCGGATCTGCCCCATCGTCTGAAGGCCGCCGCGCAGGCCGAACGACTGGAGCGCGAGATCGACCAGATGCGGGAACAGGTCCGGGGTCGGGGCAATTCGGTCGCTCGCCGATTCGAACGTGTGCTGCAGGTGCTCGACGACTGGGGATACGTGGCCGGATGGTCACTCACCGACAAGGGCCAAGTCCTCGCTTCCACGTTCCACGAATGCGATCTGTTGGTTGCCGAATCCCTGAATCGTGGACTCCTGGACGGATTGAAGCCCACCGATCTCGCCGGTCTGGCGTCGGTGTTCGTGTACGAGCATCGTTCGAGCGAGCCGCCACCGGCGCCGTGGTTCCCGTCGGGCGACGTACGTCGTCGGAGTCGCGACATCGAAGCCGTGAGTCGTGAACTACGGGTCGTGGAGGAGCGCGAGAACATCGGAGTCCATCGCGCACCCGATCCCACCTACATCGCGGTGGCCTACGCGTGGGCGGCGGGCGAGGATTTCGCCGAAGTGGTCGAGGCCGAGGAGTTGTCGGGGGGCGACTTCGTCCGAACGATGAAGCAACTGATCGATCTGTTGCGGCAGATCGCGGTCATGGCGCCGGTGGAAGACACGCGAAAGTCGGCCGAGCAGGCCGCCGACTTGCTCTTGCGCGGTGTGGTGGCCGCGTCGTCCGCCCTGCCCGGAGAAAGCCCGTGACGATCAAGCGAGGTCAGGACTGGGGTCGACCCGGACGTGCACCGGCCGATCTCGAGTGGTTCGACGACGACGCAGCGGTCGCCGAGGCGTACACCCGCGGCCGGCGTGAGGTCGGGGTGCGGGCCGGTGACATGGCGCGCACACTCGGAGTCGACTCGGCTCGCGACACCGCCGTGGCTTTCCCGGTCGATCTCCTCGAGGTGTCGAGTTCGGTCGCCGGGGTTCGTCACGCCTTCGCGCACGTGATCGTCCGTTCGCGTCGCGGGGGATGGTGGAGAGGTCCGATCCTCGCCGTGATGAACGCGCAGTACCTCGGTCGTTGGGACGTCGCGCCGCGTGGTCATCCGAACGACGGTCGCGCCGAGAGTCTCGGCGTCGACGGTTCGATGTCGTTTCGTCAGCGCCTCCTCGCCGCTCGTCGTCTGCCGACCGGAAGTCACCTTCCTCATCCAGAGATCCGCGTGCGGTCGGTCGCCGAAGAGACCTTCGTCGTCGATCGCCGCTCGAGGCTCGATCTCGACGGCCGAGAGTGGGCCGTCGACGACCCGATCGAGCGACCGGAGGTTCGGGTCACCGTGCGTGTCGTGCCCGACGCTCTCGTGGTCTGGATCGCCGCTGACGAGGTACGGTGACCGCATGCCCGAGTCGTCCTCGCCATCGGAAGCGTCCCGTCGTGCCAAGGATCGGATCACGAACGACGTGACGTCGCGAGCCGATCGGCTCGTGGCAGTGAGTCGGGAGATCCACGCTCGGCCCGAACTGAACTACGAGGAACATTTCGCGCACGATCTCTTGTGTTCGACGCTCGAGGAAGCTGGGTTGCCCGTCGTCCGCCACG
>JBEDFW010000187.1:0-4478 GCA_041174985.1 Actinomycetota bacterium
GTGACGATTGATCTGTCGGTCGAGGATCACCTGATCGGCATCCTCGAACACCTCGGGGTCGCGATTGGCGGCCGGGAAGTTCATGAGAATGCGCTCGCCGGCTTTCATCGGGCAACCCTCGTAGTCGGTGTCGGTCAAGAGTCGTCGTGCCATGGTGACCGGGGCGTAGGCGCGCAGGAACTCTTCGATGGCTGTCGTCATGAGTTCGGGCTCGCTGCGAAGGCGGCGCAAATCGTCGGGATGACTGGCGAGATGCCACAACGACGACCCGATCGACGACCAGGTTGTGTCGACGCCGGCGATGAGCAACAGAGCGGACATACCGAGAATGACGGTGTCCTCGATCGGAGCACCGTCGATCTCAGTGTGCAGGAGTTCGGAGATCAGATCGTCGCCGGGCGACTCCCGCCGCTCGGCGAGAGCCTGCTGAAAGAACCCGATGACCCCCATCATGCCGTGTCGTCGACGCTCTTCGTCGTAGGCGAATTCGAGGACGTCGCGCACCCAGCCGGTGAACGTGTCGCTCATCGTCTCGGGAACTCCGAGGATGTGCGCGATCACGCGCACCGGAATCTGCTGCGCGTAGTCAGCGGCGATGTCGGCCCGTCCGGTCGAGATGAAGCCGTCGATCAGCCGGTTGCAGAGTTCGCGGGTCATGCCCTCGTACGACACGACCCTCTGCGGGCTCATCCACGGAAGGATGAGCCGTCGGGTCCACGTGTGCAAGGGCGGATCGGAGCTGATCGGCGGGACACCGTACGGCAGCACCTGCGGAGCGGGTTGACCATCGGCCAGTGTGGGCGGTGGCACGACGGCGATTCCGCCCCCGGACGGAAACGTCTCGATGTCACGAGCGATTGCCGTCACGTCGGTGTAGCGCGTCGGATTCCACGATCCTCCCCAGCGATCGGAATGGGCGATGGGACAACGCTGTCGAAGCTCGTCCCAGATCGGATACGGGTCGTTCACGTACGCCGGGTCGAAGATGTCGTAGTCGGTCGCCCAGTCGTTCACGGGGCGGGCGTCGGGCCGGACGTCGGTCATGACTCTCCTTCTGTGTCCGACCTCGACTGTAGGGCGAAGGCTCGGAACTCCCCCACCAGGACCGGCCAGAAATGACGTGGATAGTCGTGACCCATACCGTCGATCTCGACCAGACGAGCACCGGGCACGACATCGGCGGTCCGCCGTCCACCCGACACGTCGATCAGTGTGTCGGCGGTGCCGTGCAGGACCAGAAACGGAACGCGAACTCCGGCCAGTCGGTCCGAACGACTCTTGTCCCGCCGAGCGGCTCGATACTGGCGAGCCACACCTTCGGGTCGACAGGCCCGATCGAAGAACCGGCCGGCGAGATCGGCTTGAACGTCCCATTCGACGTGTCCCGGGCTGCCCCACACCCGCTGACCGGCCAGATGGGCGTCGACGGCGGCGTCGCGGTCGGTCGCTCCCGGGGTGAGGAGCAGCTCACGCGCTTCTGAAGACGGGTGCCCGACATCGGGATCGCCCGTCGTCGACATCACCGAGGTCGCCGTGAGGAGGCGATGACCGTGCTCGATGGCCAGGGTCTGCACGATCATTCCGCCGAGCGAAAAACCCATGACATGGGCGCGATCCACTCCTGCGTGGTCGAGAACGGCGATGACGTCGGATGCCATGTCCGACAGCGAGTACTCGCTCTGGACCGAACTCGACAGGCCGACGTCACGATTGTCGATGCGCACGATTCGCACACCCTCGTCCATGAACGCGCGACACATCTCGTCACGGAACCCGATGCATTGATTGCCGAGACCGTTGACGAGGACGAGGACGGGAAGGTCGGGCTCGCCGGCGATCTCGTAGTACAGACGAACCGAACCGTTGTCGGCGAAAGGCATGTCAACCTCCTGGATTGGCGGCGAGATGATCGAAGCGACCCGACGGTCGACGGCGACCGTACTCCTCGACGATCGGTTCGAGATCACGGGGACTCGCGCCGTGCAGGATCACCCCGTCGGCACCGAGATCGAACTGTTCGACGATCTTGTTCACGCACTGTTCGGGCGAACCGGTCGCCGCCGGGGCCAACCATTCGTCCGGAATCAGCGTGGCGACGTGTTCCAATTGTTCGGTCGTCGCAGTCGCATCGAGAGCGCCCCGGAAGCCGCGCACGAACTCGTCGGCTCGGAACCGGGCCAGCACCTCGGGATCCCAACGATTGGTCGTCACCATCAGGTCTCCGTAGGCCTGCAAGTACGTGGCCAGGCGGCCGACGGTCTTTTTGAGCCGAACCGGTTCAGGGATGTGATCACCGATGGTCGCGAAACACGACCACACCCGCACCGAGGCCGGATCGCGCCCGGCCCGCTCGGCGGCTCGTTTGACCGTTTGAACGCACCGCACGAGGGTTTCGTCGGTGAAAAAGGTGTGCAGCACCACGCAGTCGAAGGCCCGCCCGGCGAGTTCGAGGGTGTTGGGTCCAAAGGCCGTGATGCCGAGAGGGATCGTCTCGTCGAAGGTCGGATCGAGTGCGAGAACCGGATACTTACCGGCTGGACCGTCGTGCCCGACGATGACTTCGCCGGCGAACAGTCGCCTCATGACACCGGCGAAGTCCTCCATTTGTGCCGTCGTGATCTTGGGAAGACCGAAGGCATCGAACATCGGTCCGATACCGCGACCGATTCCCAAGCAGAAACGGCCATCGGTCATTCGATGCATCGTGGTCGCGTAACTTGCCGTCACGAGTGGATGTCGTGTGTTGTGGTTGGTCGCCGCAGTTGCGATACCCACTCGACTCGAGACTGCACCGACCGCTCCCGACAGCGTCACCGCCTCTTTGATGTTGAAACGCTCGGAGATGAAGCACGCACCGAGACCCATCCGCTCGGCATCACGTACCTCTTCGATCAGATCACGAGGAGATCGAGGCGCACCGGGCAATGTGTAGAAGCCGAGTTCGTTGTACGACATGTTCGCCTCCGTCGTGATCGTCATGGGGTCCGACTGTCCGGTGGTCGAAACCCACCGAGCAACCTCTTCATGGCCGGGGATCCGAAAGGCGTCACCGCGCTCTCGTCTCCGGCGAGGACGTCGTCGGCGTGTGCTGCGACGTCCTCGGCGGTCAACTCACGTGAGGAGTATCCCCGTGCCATGCGCAGCGTGACGGCGGCCTGCCAACCGGCCCCGACACTCAGAACCTCGCCGTTCCACGGACACGACTCGTGACTCAGCCACACGACCAAGGGCGCGACGAGAGCCGGGTCGAGCCAGGCGCCGAGTTCGGGGGACCACGGAATCGGTCCGAATCCGGTCCCCGGTCGAGTCTTGGCGTACGGAACGATGACGTTGCTCGAGATTCCGACCGAGCGTCCCTCACTCGCCATCCCGAACGTGAGGCCGATGGCGCCCATCTTGGCCATGGCGTAGACGGCTCCACCCGGAACACCTCCGAAGGCCGCACCCGACGACACGTTCACGAAACGGCCTCCCCCGTTGGCCGCCATGTGTTTCCACGCCGGACGCGACACGTTCAACACGCCACGCAGCTGGGTGTCGATCAGCGCGTCGACGCTCTCCTCGGGAAAGTCGGCGAAATCGGCCATCCGGACCTGACCGGCGTTGTTCACCACCACGTCGATTCTTCCGAAGGCGTCGAGTGCGGTGTCCACGATTCCCCGGCCGCCGGCTGGAGTGCTGACCGTGTCGTGGTTGGCCACGGCCTGTCCCCCGCTGGCGACGATCTCGGCAACCACGTCATCGGCTGGGTTGGTCGTCGGGGCAGACGCCCGTCCGTCGGAGTCGGACAGGCCGACTCCGAGATCGTTGACGACCACCGATGCCCCGCGAGCAGCCAGAGCAAGTGCGTACTCGCGACCCAAATTGCGTCCCGCGCCGGTGATCACGACGACCCGGCCGTCGAAACGCATGGTTCGATCCGTCATCTCGTCACCTCGCCGTCCGAAAGAAAGGACTCCAGGTCGGAAAAGGCTCGCCGATCCTGCAGGAAGAACATGTGCCCTCCTTCGTATTCGGCGTACGTGGCGAGTGGGATGCGCTCGGCCAGACGCCGACCGTTCTCGGGTGGCGCGATGAGATCGAAACGACCGCTCGCCACCAGGGTGGGACTCGTGACGTTCGGGAGTCGACTCCAGACGTCGTGGTGTCGTCGTGCTTCCATCTGCATTCGATAACCCACCGTATTCGGCGTGCGACTCGGCGCTTGAACCATGCGTTCGACGAGGCCGTCGTGCGATGCCAGCCACTCCTCGTCGAAGCGCGAATCCTGAAGGACGGGCAGGACCCGCCGACGTTCTTCGGGTGAGAGGTCGATCAACTCGTGGAGCGGGTACGACGCTCCACCAGCTCCCCCGGCCGAGGAACACAGGACTCCCATTCTCCGAACGCGAGCCGGTTCGGTGCAGGCCAGTTCGAGAGCGACCATGCCTCCGAAGCTGACCCCGATGAGATCGAAGACTGGCCACCGCAGGTGATCG
>JBEDFW010000188.1:0-12540 GCA_041174985.1 Actinomycetota bacterium
CGATCGCCTCGGAGGGCACATGGTGCTCGGTCACGTCGATGCCGTGGGCGACGTGGTCTCTCCGGCCCCCGATCTCGTGGTGCGCGTACCGCGTCATCTCATGAAGTATCTGGTCGAGAAAGGCTCGATCACCGTCGACGGGATCAGCCTGACCGCGTTCGGTCTCACCAGCGACACCTTCCGCGTCGCGGTGATTCCGCACACGGCCGAGGTGACCACTCTCGGCTTCCGCCCCGCCGGATCACGTGTGAACCTCGAGATGGACGTGTTGGCCAAGCACATCGAGCGACTCGTCGCCCCGCACGTCGACTCAATCACGTCGAGCTGAACGCCGCAGCCGACTACCGTTGCCGTCGTGAACCCCGACCTCTCGGCACTTCGAGCGCGGATCGACGAACTCGATCGTGAACTGATCCGCGTGCTGGCCGAGCGACTCGAGGTGTGTCACGAGGTCGCACGGGTCAAGGAGAACTCCGACACCCCGATCATTCAGCCCACCCGTGTGCGCGACGTCGTGGGAAGTCGACGACAGTGGGCCATCGAGTCGGGTATCGACCCCGATTTCGCCGAGCAGATCGTGCGCGTTCTCCTCTCCGAGACGCATCGCATCGAAGTGGCCGGACGTCGCTCCGATCCGGCTCCCGACAAGACCGCGTCTCCCGACGTCACCCGATCGGCGATCGACACCGTGGCCAGTCGCATCGACCACGTGGTGATCGCGGTCGACGATCTCGACGCGTCGAGCGCCACTTTCACCGACCGATGGGGTTTCCACGTCGACGAATCGTCACCGAAGCGACGCGGCGTGCGCGTTCTCACCACCGGCGGCGTGACGATCGTGCTGGTCGGACCCGACGCGAGTGATGACGTGGCACGTCATCTCACCGAGCACGGACCCGGCATCCATCACCTGTCTCTCGACGTTCTGAACGCCGGCTACGCCCATGCTTCGCTGGCCGCCATGCCGAACGCCCAGTTGACCGACGTGGTGGTCGACGACGACGGTCACGAGCAGTTCTTCACGGCCCGCGACGCAACCACCGGGGTTCAGGTCGGGTTCATCTCCCGGACCGGACATCGCATCGGCGTGTCCACCACCAACGTTCTCGAGGCGTTCCGCGACCAGCCGACCCGTTAGGCTCGGGGTCAGCACGACAGGGTGGGGTACCGAACGGCTCTCTCGCATCCGCCGGTTCCTCGTTGTGCTCTGGCAACAACCGAGTCCACGGGACGAATCCGGCCGAACGTCGGGTCGCCCCCAGAAGCTTCGAGGTTCGTTCATGTCGCGCCAGCGCATCCCTGTCTCCCCTTCGGGGAGTGAGCACTCACATCACCCCGAGTTCGCACCATTGCTCGACACACCCGTGTCCGAGTTGATGGCGAGGGCTCGCGACATCCGCGCCGCCCATCACGGATCACGAATCACCTTCTCGCCCAAGGTGTTCATTCCCTTGACGATGCTCTGTCGCGACACCTGCGGCTATTGCACCTTCGCCCAACCCCCGGCCCGTCTCGACAGCCCGTACCTCTCACCCGACGAGGTTCTCTCGATCGCCAAACGCGGGGCGAAGATGGGATGCCACGAAGCGCTCTTCACTCTCGGCGAGGCGCCCGAGGAGCGGTACTCGATCGCTCGGGACTGGCTCGATGCTCACGGCTACACCTCGACCGTCGACTATCTCGTGGCCATGGCCCGACTCGTCCTCGACGAGACCGGTCTGCTCCCCCACGCCAACGCTGGTGCACTCGATCACGACGATCTCGCCCGTCTGCGCACGGTGAGCCCGAGCCAAGGAATGATGATCGAGTCGTTGCGTGACGATCTCGCGTGTCATCGCGGCGCACCCGACAAGACCCCGGCTCGGCGTCTCGCCACGCTCGAAACGGCCGGAGAGCTCCGCATTCCGTTCACCACCGGCATCCTGGTCGGAATCGGTGAGACCCGCGCCGACCGCATCGATGCTCTCGTTGCGATCGCCGAGTCACACCGACGTCACGGTCACGTGCAAGAAGTCATCGTGCAGAACTTCTTGCCCAAGCCGCGCACGGGCATGCAGAACGACGCACCGTGCCCAGAGGACGAGTTCTTGTGGTCGATCGCCGCGGCGCGAATCATCTTGCCGCCCGAGATCCACTTGCAGGCGCCGCCGAATCTGTCGGACGACTTCGGTGTTCTGCTCGACGCCGGTATCGACGACTGGGGTGGCGTGTCGCCCGTGACCGCCGATCACGTGAACCCCGAGCGACCCTGGCCCGATCTCGATCGACTCCGCGAAGTGACCGAATCACGCGGCATGGATCTGGCTCCACGTCTGACCGTGTACCCGGAATTCGTGACCGGCGAGAATTCGCTGAGTCTCGAGACGTCGGTTCCCAGGTGGATCGACGCCAGCCTCAAGTTCACGGTGCTCGATCGCTGTGATGCCGAAGGACTCGGGCGCGACGACCCGGGCGCGGTGTGGCCCGAGAAGGTCACGGCGGCCGACGTGGTGAACGACGGTGCCGAAGTCGTTCTGGTCGGACACCGAAGCACCCAGTGGTACAGCGGAGCGAACAACCCGCCCCCGGTTCTCGTACCGGCCACGAAGAGCCCGGTGAAGGATCGTCGTACCCGCGTACACGAGATCGTCGACGGCCATCGAGCCGGGCAGGAGTTGGGCCACGACGAGATCGTCGCTCTCTTCCGGGCCCGCGGTCGCGACGTCGCCTTCATCGCCGAGTACGCCGACGAGCTTCGCGAACGCGCCGTCGGCGACGTGGTGACCTGGGTCCACAACCGCAACATCAACTACACGAACGTCTGCACCTTCAAGTGCAAGTTCTGTGGTTTCTCCAAAGGTCCTCTCTCGCTCAACTTGCGCGGAACTCCGTACCTCCTCACTCTCGACGACATCGCCCGTCGAGCCGAAGAGGCCTGGAACATGGGCGCCACCGAGGTCACCCTGCAGGGCGGCATCCATCCCGACTTCGACGGCGACTACTACCTGCACGTCACCCAAGCGGTGAAGGACGCCGTTCCCGAGATGCACGTGCACGGATTCACCGCCCTCGAGATCACCGAGGGCGCTCGTCGCAACGGCGAAGACCTCGAGAGTTATCTCACCAAGATGAAGAACGCCGGACTGGCGTCGCTCCCCGGCACGGCCGCCGAAATTCTCGACACCCGCGCCCGCTCGATTCTGTGCAGCGACAAGATCACGGCCGACGAGTGGATCGAATGTCATCGAGTGGCTCACCGGGTCGGGTTGCACTCCAACGTCACGATCATGTTCGGGTCGATCGAAGAACCCACTTCTTGGGCCGAGCACATGATCCGAACCCGTTCCCTGCAGAAAGAAACGGGCGGGTTCACCGAATTCATCCCGCTCCCCTTCGTTCACATGGCGTCACCGATCTATCTGCAGAAGAAATCGCGACGCGGCCCCACTTTCCGAGAAACGGTTCTGATGCACGCCATCGGACGAATCGTGTACGACGGGCTGATCGACAACGTTCAGGTGAGTTGGGTGAAGATCGGTGTGGCCGGCGCGCAGCAACTCTTGCGTTCGGGCTGCAACGACCTCGGAGGCACGCTGATGGACGAGAACATCTCGCGCGCCGCCGGCGCCAATCACGGGCAGAAGATGTCGGAGGACGGTTTCCGCGCGGTCACCGCACCGCTCGGTCGCTCGCTCGTGCAGCGCAGCACCGGCTACAAGATCATCCAGCCCAGCTGATCGGAGCGATCAGGCCGAGAGAGCTCGCCGGGCGGCGTCGATGTCGCGCTGCAATTGCGCCGAGAGCTCGTCGACGCCCCCGAACTTCTGCTCCCCGCGCAAGCGCGTGACGAAACGGAGACGAGCGCTCTCACCGTAGAGATCGAGCGGTTGGTGATCGGTCGGTCCGTTGTCGATGACGTGCGCCTCGATCACCGACCACGGCTGATCGTCGTAGAAGGTCGGGCGTCGTCCGATGTTGACGGCGGCCGGGTACTCGGCTCCGGCTCGCGGACCGGAATCACGCACGTACCAGGCGGCGTACACGCCGTCGGCCGGTACACACATGGCCGGTGGGACTTCGACGTTGGCGGTGGGAAAGCCGATGGTGCGACCCCGCTTGTCGCCGTCGGCCACGATGCCCCGCAGTTCGTAGTGGCGACCCAACATGTCGTTGGCCGCGCTCACGTCGCCGTCGGCCAGAGCACGACGGATGGCCGTGGAACTCACGACCTGCTCCCCGTCCCGACGAATGAGCGTGTGCGGTACGACCCCGAAGTCGTTCTCGTCGCCGAGACGGCGAAGGAGGTCGACGTTGCCGGCCCGACCCCGTCCGAAGTGGAAGTCCTCTCCCACCACGACCGCTCGCACACCGAGCGCCGACACGAGAACACGCCGTACGAAGTCATCGGGGGATTCGGCGGCCTGGGCTTCGTCGAAACGCACGACCGCCACGGCATCGACACCGGTTTCGGCGAGAAGTTCGAGTTTCTGTTGTTGATCGGTGAGCAATTTCGGTGCCGATTCGGGTCGCACCAGGCTGGCCGGATGCCGATCGAAGGTCACGATCACGCTGTGGGCCGACATGTTGCCGGCGATGGTCCGCACGTGATCGATGACGGTGCGATGTCCGAGGTGCAGACCGTCGTAGGCCCCGATGGTGACCACGCTGCGTTCCCCGGGCCACACGGCCTGCCGGAAGTCATCGATCACCTGCACGGTGTCGAACGCTAGTTCTGTGAGACCCGAATACCCCGAGCCGACCCGGATTCAGTTCCCCGAACGGATGAGGCCGCGCACCAGAAAGTCGGCGACTTCGTCGGCGAGCGCCCCCGGATCGACGCGACCGTTCACACGATCGAAGCGACTGGCCATACCGGCCATCGTGAACGGCATCGATCCACCCTGCACGAGCATGAAGAAGATCACCCGTTCCGACACCTTCACGATGCGACCTTCGGCGGCGAGCCGATCCATGAGGCTCGTCGTGACACGCATCGCCGGTTCGACGAACCGCTGGAAGATGTGGTCGAGGCGTGGTGACTCCACCAATCCTTCGTTGTTCATCAGGCGACCGATGTGCGGACGGCGCGACGACGCCGAGAGAAAGGCCCGAAAGCGAGAACGGAGTTCGTCCAGCGGGTCGAGCGGAACCTCGATGGAACCGATCTCGGCGTTCAAGTCGTCGAGAAGGGAACGAAACCCGTGATCGATCGCCGCGGCGTAGAGCGCGCCCTTGGTTCCGAATCGCTGATTGACCGTGGCGTGGCTCAGCCCGAGCTCACGATTCAACGATCGGATCGACATTCCGTCGTAGCCCTGCGAGGCGAAAGCGACGAGGGCAGCGTCGAGGATCTCTCCGTCGTCGAAGATGCGGGGCCGACCCCGGGAATTCATCGGCGGGCTCTGAACGTCGGTCACGAGGTCACCGTAACCCTCCGACATTTTCTTGACAAGTGACAATTCTTGGACGAACCTGGTCTCGTCCCGGTCGACCGGGGTGCACCAGGGGGGTCTCGTGCGTCGCGAGGAACACGTCGTCGGGGAAGTCTTCTCGTATCGCTTTCCCGGACCCGACGCTGATCACGCTCTGCTGATCCAGCACGGAATCGCCAGCCACGGCGGCATCTACGACAACTTCTGTGCGCATCACGCAGCACGCGGTGTCGACATCTGGTCGATGGACGCTCCGGGGCACGGGCGTTCGTGCATCTCGCAGCGTCCCGGACAGTTCACCTTGCAGCAATGGGTCGATGCTGCGGTCGCCCACGGCGAGCACATCGCGTCGACCACCGGACTGCCCGTGATCATCACTGGTTCCTCACTCGGTTCGGCAGCGGCGTATTCGGCCCTCGCGGCGTCCGATGTCTTCGCCGGCGCCGTGTTGATGGGATTCGCCATTCCGGGATCGCCTCTCATCCCACCGAACAATCCCTGGCGGAGCGAGGCCTACGAGCAGATCGAGAAAGTCTGGGGCTCTCGCTTCCGCCTCGACATCGATCGGTACTTCGACTTCGATGCCGACTACGGCTACGTCGGCGCGAAGGAGCAGAAGAAGGCCGACCCCTACAACACATGGATGTACGACATGGCGTCGTGGGCCTCGATCATGCGGTTCGATCCGGCTGTACCGATCGGCGAGAACACCAAACCGATCCTGTACGCCGTGGGTGAGAACGATCCGACTTTCCCCGTTCCGGTCGCCCAGCGAGTCGTCGATGCCACGTCCGGACCGGTCGAGTTCTTCGTCCTGCCGAACGGGCGGCATCAGCTGATGCTCTTCCACACCGCCGAATACTCGAGCGTCGTTCTCGAGTGGTGCCGCAACGTCATCTCTTCCCGAACCTGATCGAACGACTTTCCGTCCTGACGAAAGGAATCCACATGACCACGAGAGTTTCTCCGAATCTCCACCCGGTCGGGGTCAATCACCTCGCCTTGTCGACGCGAGACATGAAGACCCAGTTGCAGTTCTGGTGCGACGTCCTCGGTCTGCCGCTCCGAGCGCTCTACTGGATGCACGGCGTCGAGGGCTGCTTCCACGGATTCGTCGAACTGTCGTCCACGTCGTACATCGCCTTCGTTCAGCATCCGAGCAATCCGGGAGACATCGAAGTGGGTCGGACCCACGCCGGAAATCCCGGTGGCGCAGTGGCGGCCGGTGCCATGCAACACCTCGCACTGCACGTCGACGATCTCGAGCAACTCCTCGCCATGCGCGATCGGATCCGCAGCCGAGGGGTTCACGTCATGGGTCCCATCGACCACGGTTTCATCCAGTCGATGTACTTCGCCGGTCCCGAAGGTCTCACTCTCGAGGTGTGCTGCGGACACGACGTCGACGAAAAGGCCTGGATCGACCCGGAAGTCGTCGGGCTCTGCGGAATCTCGAATGACGAACTCGCTCGACTGATCACTCCGGCTCCCACCGAAGCTTTCGCCTCACCGGTCCCCCAACCGCCACTCGATTCCGACGGACCGCGCATGGTCTACCCGCCGGCCGCCTACGCCGGTCTCATGTCGATGAGCGACGAGGACATGTGGAACAACCTCAGCGAGACGACTCCTCCCGTCGCCCCCTGAACCGCTAACGAGAAAGGAACGAACATGACCACACTCGGTACCCCGTCAGCCCACGACTTGTTCACCGACAACCAGAAATGGGGTGACGTCGACGGCTGGAATCGCGCCGCCCTCGAACTTCACGATCGCGGTGGCGTTCACCGCATCGAACGTCAGGGCTACTCGCCCTTCTGGGCCGTCATCGATCACGCGGCGGTCATGAGCATCGAACGTCGTCCGGCGCTGTTCACCAACGGTCCCGAGGCCGTTCTCGAGACCGAGGAGAAGATCGCCAACCGCCAGATGGCGATCAAGGCTCTCGTCCACATGGATGCTCCCGAGCACGGCAAGTACCGAGGCCTCACCGCCGACTGGTTCAAGCCGGCGAGCGTCTCACGACTCGACGCACGCCTCGAGGAATTGAGCCAGCAAGCCCTTCGGAAGATGAGTGAGCTCGGAGGTCGCTGCGACTTCGCCGTCGACATCGCGTTGTCGTACCCGCTGCAGGTGATCCTCGCGCTTCTCGGCCTTCCCGAGAGCGACTATCCGCGCATGCTGGCTCTCACCCAGCAACTTTTCGGCCAGGAAGACCCCGACCTCCAGCGCGAGCCTCCGTCACCCGAGACCTTCGCGTCGATCGTGATGGACTTCTACAACTACTTCTCCGAATTGTCGAACGATCGGCGCACCACACCCCGTGACGATCTGGCCACCCTCATCGCCAATGGCTCCATCGACGGAGCTCCGATGCCCGATCTGGAGACCATGGGTTACTACGTGATCGTCGCCACCGCCGGGCACGACACCACGTCGAGCGCCATGGCCGGAGGCATGCACGCGTTGATCGAGAACCCCGATCAACTCCGTCGATTGCAGGACGATCCTTCACTCCTCAACAACGCAGTGGAAGAAATGCTCCGCTGGACGTCTCCGGTGCGACATTTCATGCGCACGGCACAAGAGGACACCGAGATCTGCGGCCAGACGATCGCCAAGGGCGACTGGCTCTATCTGTCGTACAAGGCGGCCAACCTCGACCCCAAGGTGTTCGAGGACCCGTTGCGTTTCGACATCGGCCGCGCCAACGCCGACAAGCAGATCTCCTTCGGGTACGGCGTGCACTTCTGTCTCGGTGCGCAGTTGGCGCGCAACGAGATGCGTTCGTTGTTCGGGCGTCTGGTACCACGACTCGAATCGATCGAACTCGACGGCACGCCGACGACCGCCAAGACGACCTTCGTCGGCGGACACAAGACGCTCCCCATCCGCTATCGACTCCGCGCCTGACGGACTCGAGTCAGCTCGAGCCCTCGGCGGCCTGACGGTCCATCGTCTCCCAGACCTCGTCGAGGACACGCGACGCACTCACGGCAACCGGCCATCCGGCGTAGTGAGCGACGTGCGTGATCATGGATTCGAGCTTGACCCGCGGAATTCCGAGATTGCGCGCCCCACGGAAGTGCAAGTACTGCTCGGATTCGCGTCCGGTGGCCACCAACACGGTGCACGTGATGAGTTCCCGCTCCTCGAGAGTGAGATCGGTGTTCTGCCACACGTCACCGAAGAGATGTTCCATCGTGTGCCGGCCGAGTTCGGGATGGATTCCCCGCACCGAGGGATTACCCGCGAACAGCCGTCCGGCGAGGGCACGGCCGAGGTCGAGTTTCGATTGCTGCTTGTCGCTCATATTCGATACTTAGCACGGCGAACTCAATCCGCTGAGAGCCCCACCAAGAGATTCACCGACGGACGAGCCATCCCCGTTCCGACCTTCGGATTCTCGAACGGTTCGAAGATGGCAGCGAGACGGGTCGTTCCGTCGATCTCGACGAACACCGCCCACGGTGGCGGTCCGAACGGCGTCAAGCGTTCGGCGGAGAGAATTCGCCCGGTCGACAGTCCGGTCGCGACCTCACGAGCGATGTCGCCCGAGAATGCGCACCGGGTCAGTCCGCGCGCGGCGTCGGACACCGGACGCAACTCGGCGTCGTCGATCGAACCCGCGTCGGCGAGCGAGAACGCACCGACCGATGTCCGGCGCAGATCGGTCAGGTGGGCTCCTCCACCGAGCAAACGACCGAGATCGGCGGCGATCGTACGGATGAAGGTGCCCGACGAACAAGTGACGTCGAGCGACACTTTCGCACCGTCGACGGTGGTCACGTTGCAACGCGACACGTGAACCTTCCGGGCCTCACGTTCGATCTCGATTCCTTCACGGGCCAACTCGTGCAGTCGCTGTCCGTCGACTCGGATCGCCGACACCATCGGTGGCACCTGCTCGATGTCGCCGAGCAGATTGGCGTTCACGATCTGCTGCACGAAGTCACACCCATCGGGGCGTGAGATGCGCTCGATCACGTCGTGCATGTCGTGCGTGACGGTGACCTCGCCCGATGCGTCGAGGGTCGTCGTCTCGGAACCCAGAACGACGACTCCGGTGTACGACTTGCGGCTGACCGACACGTCACCGGTCACCGGATCGTGCACGACCGTGAGATCCATGAATCGCATGAGCCGGGTGGCGTCACCGACTCCGAGAACGAGGACACCCGTGGCGTCGGGATCGAGAGTTCCGGCGTGTCCGATCTTGCGTTCACCGAATCGACGACGGAGCCGATCGACCACGTCGTGGCTGGTGCAGCCAGCTGGTTTGTCGACGATCACCACACCGTGCACGTGCGCGGGCTTGCGCCGAGCCATGGTGTCAGTTCTCGTCGTCGTGGCGGGCCGGACTCGGGTTCTCGCGCAGGATCTTGTCGATGCGCTCGGCCGAGCGAATGACGTCGTCGGCACGGAACGACAGGATCGGCGTCTTCTTCGCCCGAACCTGGCGGCCGACCGAGCCCTGGAGGCGGATCCGATGTTCCTCGAGAGCGGCGACGATCTCGGCGTCGCCGTCTTCGCCTTTCAACGAATCGAAGTACACGACACCGCGATTCATTTCGGAATCGACTTCGACTCGGGTGATCGTCACGAACGACAGTCGTTCGTCGTCGATTCGCACGAGTTCGTCGGCGATGACCTCGCGAAGTGATTCACCGAGGCGGACCGCTCGGGGGTAACCGCGGGACGATCCTCGGGACGGCGCGCGACGCGACGAGTTCTGGGGGCGGGGCACGCAGTCAGGCTACGAGAAGTTGGGGTGATCCCGGAGGGATCGCTTGAGTTCGGAGACACCAGGTGTGGTGGCCAGGACTTCGACCGCGTCCCACAGGCGAAGAGCTTCGTCGCCTCGCGGAATACGGGCGATCACCGGCCCGAAGAACGATCCCTCGTTCGCCTGGCCCGGCCGGAAAGTGAGGATGGGTGTCCCGACGTCGCGACCGGTGCGCGAGAGAGCCAGCTCGGAACTCTCTTCGATGCGAGCGTCGTACGACGTGTCGAAAGCCGACGACACGAGAGAACGATCGAGACCCGCGATGTCGAGACATTCACCGACGAAGGACTCGGTGCTGTTGGCGAAATCGTCTCGTCGACCCTTCACGTGCCCTTCGACGCCGATCGCCGTGTAGAGACGGCCGACCGCTTCGTTGCCGAATTCGTCGTCGAGCCGAAGGGCGACGCGCAGAGCCTCGTGACCCATGGCGTGCCACCGCTTGTACTGATCGGAGTACCAGTCGGCGGTGTTCTCACGGTTGAGATACTTCAGCGAGATCGGGCGCCAGCGCACGTCGTACGAGCGCTGCGACTGGACTTCGACCACCCACCGTGACGTGATCCAGGCCCAGGGGCACACCGGATCGAAAAAGAAGTCGAGGTCGCTCACGGCTCTCCGTCCCCGTCACGAATCCGTCAGGTTCGGACGATCAGTTTCTCTTCGAACGTTTCGATCAGGTCGCCCTGCTTGAGGTCCTGGAAGTCGGACAAGCCGATACCGCATTCGAATCCGTCGCGAACCTCGCGAACGTCGTCCTTGAAGCGACGAAGCGACTGAATGCTCCCCTTCCAGATGATCACACCGTCACGCAAGAAGCGAACCTTCGATCCGCGGGTGATCTGACCCGAGCGCACGTAGCAACCGGCGATGGCGCCGATCTTGGGCACTCGGAAGATTTCGCGTACCTCGGCCTCACCAGTGATGACCTCTTCGTACTCGGGAGCGAGCAGACCGAGCATCGCCTTCTCGATGTCCTCGAGAAGCTTGTAGATGATTTCGTAGGTACGAATCTCGACCTTCTCGGCTTCGGCGAGATCGCGAGCCTTGCGGTCGGGTCGCACGTTGAAACCGATGATCGTGGCGTTGGTCGCGCTGGCGAGCGTGATGTCGTTCTCGGTGACACCACCGACTCCTCGGTGCACGAAAGCCAATTTGACCTCGTCACGTTCGAGGCGACGAAGACTCTCGGACACGGCTTCGAGCGAACCCTGAACGTCGGCCTTGATGATCAGGTTCAAGGTGGCGACCTCGCCGGCCTGGATCTGACTGAAGACGTCTTCGAGCTTGACGCCCTTTTGCACCCGAGCGTCACCGCGCTGGCTCTTGGCCCGCTGACGGGCCTCGCGGGCTTCACCCACGGTGCGAGCGGTCTTCTCGTCGGGAGCGGCACGGAATTCGTCTCCGGCGTTCGGCACGCTCGACAAGCCGAGCACCTGTACCGGCGTGGACGGTCCGGCTTGTTTGATCTGCTGACCCTTGTCGTCGATCATGGCGCGCACGCGTCCCCACGCGCCGCCGGCCACGATCGGATCGCCGACCTTCAAGGTGCCCTTGTCGACGAGAATCGTCGCCACCGGTCCACGACCGATGTCGAGGTTGGCCTCGAGCACGATGCCCTTGGCTCGACCGGTCGGGTTGGCCGTGAGTTCCTCGAGTTCGGCCACGAGGGTGAGCTGTTCGAGCAGATCGTCGACGCCGAGTCCCTGTTGGGCCGCCATCTCGATGCAGATCGTGTCGCCGCCCCAGGATTCGGGCACCAGTTCGTTCTCGGCCAACTGCGCGAGCACGCGCTGGACGTCGGCGTTCTCCTTGTCGATCTTGTTGATCGCCACCACGATCGGCACCTCGGCGGCGCGGGCGTGGGCGATGGCCTCGACCGTCTGGGGCATCACTCCGTCGTCGGCCGCCACCATCAGCACGACGATGTCGGTGACCTGTGCTCCGCGGGCGCGCATCTTGGTGAACGCGGCGTGACCCGGAGTGTCGATGAACGTGACGTGCTTGCCGTTCTGCTCGACTTGATACGCACCGATGTGCTGGGTGATTCCGCCGGCTTCACCGGCGACCACGTTGGCGTTGCGAATGCGGTCGAGCAACGTCGTCTTGCCGTGTTCGACGACAGCGACGACATCGACGAGGCGGCGCAACAGCCCCGTCCGCCGGTCATCACCGTGATGGGTCACGTCGATCACGGTAAGACGACGTTGCTCGACCGCATTCGCAACGCCAACGTGGTCGCGGGCGAAGCCGGTGGAATCACTCAGCACATCGGTGCCTATCAGGTCGAGCAGAACGGCAAGCACGTCACGTTCATCGACACTCCGGGTCACGCCGCGTTCACCA
>JBEDFW010000189.1:0-4094 GCA_041174985.1 Actinomycetota bacterium
ATGGGGGGCGGCGAGCACGAACCCGAGCACGATGATCGCCAGTGCCGCGTCCTCGCGCGTCGAAAGGGCGATCGACACGAAGACGGCGAACCACTTCCATCGCTCGGTGCGAGCGCACCACCACGCCGCCAGCAGTGGCGTCACGACCAGAGCCTCAGGATGGAAGTTGGCCCACACGATCCACTGAATCGGGGCGTACATCAAGAACACCGAGGCGAAGACCAGACCCATCCACGGTGAGCGGAAGCGATCGCGCGCCAGCAGATAGGTGGGAACTGCTCCGAGACCCATCACCGAGGCCTGCACCACGTACAGGAACGCCGGCCCGGCACCGAGCCAGTAGAACGGCACGAAGAGGAGAACGATCAGATTGACGTGGTGGCCCCAGAACTCGAGACCGCGTACGGTCACGAAACTCTGACCACCGCGGGAGACGAGCCAGAAACCTTGGTCGTAAATACCCATGTCGTAGGCCCACGTACCGAAATTGCGATGGTTCTGCACGCCGAGCCGACCGAAGACGACGGCGAAGACGATCGCACCGAGAAGACTCAGCCAAGCAGCCGGGTGCACACGACGGACTCGTTCGACGACGGAATCGACGACCGTTACGGCGGACACTTCGTCGAGGTTAGCGAGCCGCCTCGGATCAACTCTTGAAGAGGAACTCTTCGTCCTCGGGACTCAAAAAGAGCGAGATCTCGTCGCGAAGGTCGGGGTGGTTCTCCAGGCTCTCGTCGGAGTCGACGATGCGCTGGGCCGCCAGACGGGCCGCTTCCACCAATTCGCGATCGCGACGCAGCGAGGCCAACTTCAAGTCGCTGCGACCCTTCTGCTCCTTGTTCATGAGCGTTCCCTCACCGCGTAATTCGAGATCGACCTCGGCCAGATGGAATCCGTCGTCGGAGTCGACCAACGCCTGGATGCGGGGATTGGTGTCGCCGATCATCGGTGGCGCCTCCGCATCGGGGGTCGGTACGGACGTCACCAACCAGCAGACCGACTCGTGACGACCTCGACCGACTCGACCCCGCAATTGATGCAACTGCGCGATACCGAAGCGATCGGCGTCGAGAACCACCATCACCGTCGCGTTGGGTACGTCGACTCCGACTTCGATGACCGTCGTCGCCACGAGTACGTCTAGTTCTCTGCGACGGAAGCGTCCCATGACGTCGTCCTTCTCGACGGAACTCATGCGTCCGTGCAACAACCCGAGTCGGAGACCAGAGAGTTCACCACCGGCGAGGTGAGTGAGCGTCTCTTGCGCCGACGCGATCTCGAGTTTCTCGCTCTCCTCGACGAGCGGACACACGACATAGGCCTGGCGACCTTCGGCAACGTGCGCGCGAACCTCGGCCCACACGGCCGTCTCCTCGTCGTCGCCCTCGGCGTGCCGTGTGACGATCGGGGTGCGTCCGGGAGGTTTCTCGTCGAGCACGCTCACGTCGAGATCGCCGTACACCGTCATGGCCGCCGTGCGCGGAATCGGCGTCGCGGTCATGACCAGAACGTCGGGAACGGCCCCACGGTCACCTTTGTCGCGCAGGGCCGCGCGCTGTTCGACACCGAATCGATGCTGTTCGTCGATCACGACCACACCGAGGCTGCGGAACTCCACGCCTTCTTGGATCAGGGCGTGCGTACCGATCACCAGGTCGACCGATCCGTCGGCGAGTCCGGAGAGCACGTCTCGCCGGCGTTCGCCGGTGACCGAGTTCGTGAGGAGTTCGACACGAACCGGTCGTTCGCCGAACAAGTTGTCGGGGTCGGGAACGAGCAGTCCGTCGAGGAGTGAGGTGACACCGGCGGCGTGCTGCTCGGCCAGGACTTCCGTCGGCGCCATCAGCGCCGCCTGGTGATGTCCGTCGACCGCGGCGAGCATCGCGGCCACGGCCACCAAGGTCTTGCCCGCGCCCACGTCTCCTTGCAGCAAGCGGTGCATCGGTGTGGGCGAACTCAGATCGCGTTCGATCTCGGCGATCACGCGCTGCTGAGCGCCAGTGAGCGAATACGGGAGTTGTTCGAGGAAGCGCTTCACGAGAGGCCCTCCCACCACGTGTGCGACGCCGATCGATTGGCGCTCGATCGCACGCTTGCGCATCACGAGGACGAGTTGGACTCGAAGCAGTTCGTCGAAGGCCAGTCGTCGCCGGGCCTTCTCCTTGTGCGCGAACGAATCGGGCAGATGGATTCCTTCGATGGCTTCGGCTCGCGTGGTGAGTGAGAACTCCTCGCGGACGTCAGCCGGCACCGGATCGGCGATTCCACGCACACGACTGCGCGACAAGGTTTCCTCGATGGCGCGCCGCACGACCCACGACGGCAGATCGACCTTCTCGCTCTGGGGATACACGGCCACGATCGGTCGGGGTCGCTCCCCCGGGTCACCGAGGACGTCGACGGTGGGATTGGCCATCTGCAGCGAGTCCCGAAACGAGCTCACCCGCCCGTGCACCGCGACGAGCGACCCGACGGTGAGTTGCTTCTCGCGCCACGGCTGATTGAAAAAGACGATCTTCAGGCGACCGGTGTCGTCGGCCAGAGTCGCGTTCACCCGTGACGGCCCTCGTCCACGAGGCGTTCCCGAGATCGACACCAGTTCTCCCACCACGAGCGCGTCGAGACCGACTGCCAACTCGCCCACTCGCGCCTCCCGCGTGCGATCGATCCAACGGCGTGGATAATGCGTCAATAGATCGAGCAGATCCTCGATGCCGAACTTGGCGAAGTTCTCCACTCTCTTGCCCGACCCGACGGCCTTCAGCCGCGACAACGGCATCTCCGAGAGTTCGCGGAAGGTGATCGCCCGCTCGGTCACTCGACGCCGAAGAGATAGGGATAGAGGGGTTGGCCACCCCGGTGGCATTCGACTTGGACGTCGGGCCGTTCGGCCGTCAACCAAGCGGTGATCGCTTCGGTGGCGGCCGATGTGGCGTCGACACCTTCGATGACGGTGACGATCTCACGCTCGGCGCTGACGAGCTCCGCGAGGAGAGAAATAGCCGCTCCTTCGGGAGAACCCGCCACGGCCACGATTCCTTCTCCTCGCAACAGTCCGATCCAGTCGCCGGTGGTGACCGGACCGGCGTCGCTCGCCGCATCACGAACCGCGCGGGTGACCTCACCGGTGACCATGGCGTCGATCGCTCCGGCCATCGATGCGAGGTTCTCGTCGGCCGCGGCTTCGGGGTCGTACACCACGAGGGCGGCCAGGGCTTCGGGCATCGAACGCGTGTGCACGACACGCACCGTCTTGTCGGACAGACCATCGAGTTGCTCGGCGACCGGAATGATGTTCTTGTTGTTGGGAAGAACGACGACCTGATCGGCGTTCACGCGCGAGACCGCGTCGAGAAGTTCGGCCGTCGACGGATTGAGGGTCTGCCCGCCGGTCACGATTCCCTGTACGCCCAGTTGAGCGAAGAGTTCCTCGAGACCACTTCCACTGCACACGGCGACCACCGCAGTGGTCACCTTGGGCAACCCCGCCCATCGATCGTCGTGTCCACCGTGCGAGGCCTGCCGTTCGGCGACTTCTTCGAAGAGATCGGTGACGCGAATCTGCTTGGGTCGACCACCCAGATCGATCGCGACCTCGATCGCCGCACCGATGTCGTTGGTGTGCACGTGACAGTTCCAGAGACCGTCACCGCCGACGACCACGATCGAATCGCCGATCTCGGCCCAATCGGACTTGAACTGACCGATCCGCTCGTCGTCGAGATGAAGGAAGTACATGACCTCGTAACGCAGATCGGCAACGGTCAGATCGCCGTGCTCGTCGGGCGACGAGAACGACGAGACGTCGAAGGCCGGAAGTTGCGATGCGTCGCCACCGATCGAGTTCTCGGGAGTCGGAATGGGTTCTCCGTCGACCACGTTGAGGGCGGCGTCGAGCAGAAGGAGGAATCCTGCTCCTCCGGCATCGACCACCCCGGCGTCCTTCAGGACCGGCAACATCTCCGGGGTGCGATCGAGCGCGGTGCGACCGGCGTCACGCGCGGCACGCAGAACTCCGGCCAGACCGACACCTTCGGCGGCCGCGGCCTTGGCTGCTTCGGATGATTCACGGACAACGGTCAGGATCGTTC
>JBEDFW010000190.1:0-13361 GCA_041174985.1 Actinomycetota bacterium
CATCAACACGAGCAAGGGAGGTGTTCCCAAGACCCCGATCGACTCCACGTACGTCGATTGGAACGGACTCGACGGCGACGTCCAAGGTGCACGCGAACATCACGGTCGACCCTTTCAGGCGTTGTGCTTGTGGTCGGCCGAGGTGATCGATCGACTCCGCGCCGAGGGTCACCCGATCTTCTACGGGGCCGCCGGCGAGAACGTCACGATCGCGGGACTGCCCTGGGACGACGTGGTTCCCGGAGTTCGCCTGCGAATCGACGAGGTCGAGTGCGAGGTGTGGGCCTACGCCGTGCCGTGCAAGAAGAACGCTCAGTGGATGAGCGACGGCGACTTCATGCGCCTCCACCACGATCGTGCCGACGGACGTGCCGTGAGTCGCGTCTACGCGACGGTCGTTCGTCGCGGCAACATCCGAACCGGCGCCGAAGTCGTCCTCGAGCCGTGATCGGAACGCCGAGTCACATCGGCGGGCCACCCCACGCCGGCACACCCGACGAGATGTCACCGAAGAGAAGCTCCTTGGCCGCGGCCAACGACTCGACAGTCCACTGACGACCGCCGGCGGCGATCGAATGCGAGATCTCGGTCGGGCGGATGCGGTGCACCTGATCACCGAGAACGATGAACGTCTGCCCGCTCACGTCGGAAGCATGGTCGCTCGCCAAGAAGGCGACCATCGGGCTGATGTTGGCCGGGTCGTACTTGTCGAATCCCGATTCCGGACGGGCGAACTTCGGGTTCACCTCGGTCATCGGCGTTCGGGCGCGGGGAGCGATGCAGTTCACCGTCACGTTGTAGCGAGCCAACTCGCGCGCCAGCACGAGGGTCATCGTGATGATGCCACCTTTGGCCGAGCCGTAGTTTCCCTGGCCCGGTCCACCGAAGAGTCCGCTCTCGCTCGTCGTGTTGATGATGCGACGCTGCGGGAGAGTCCCGGTCTCGCCGAGTGATTTGGCGGCGTTCCGCCAGTACACGGCGGCGAAGTGCGCCGGCGCGAAGTGTCCCTTCAGATGCACGTCGACCACGCTGTCGAACTGTGCTTCCTCCATCGAGAAGCTCATCGCGTCGCGAATGAACCCGGCGTTGTTCACGAGCACGTGCAGATCACCGAAGGTCGACACGGCGGTGTCGACGAGTGCTTCGGCACTCCCCCAGTCGCTCACGCTTCCTCGATGAGCGACGGCGCGACCACCGGCGCCGGTGATCGCCGCAACGACCTCGTCGATCGCCGGCGACAGATCGTTGACGACGACGGCAGCACCTTCGTGTGCGAGCAATTCGGCGTGGCAACGACCGACTCCTTGGGCTGCCCCCGTGACGATCGCGACTTTCCCGGTCAATGCACCCATGTGGCCCCCTGAGGCTCGAAGGACGTTTCTGATACGGTGTCAGAAACTAGTCGTTCACGCACGAAACGCACGAGGGGGTGAGTGGCGGTGGTCGACCAATCGGCTCCGGTTTCCCTCGTCACCGGCGCCACGCGTGGAATCGGTCGCGGGATCGCTCTGGCGCTCGGACGCCTCGGTCACACCGTCGTCGTCACGGGCCGAACTCTCGTCGAAGGCTCCGGCGTCAACCCTGCGACGGGTCACGCACTCCCCGGCAGCCTGGCCACGACGGCCGCCGACATCGAAGCCGCCGGCGGGACATGCGTGCCGATCGCCAACGACGTTCTCGACCTCGACGGGGCGGCGCCACTCGTCGACGAGATCGTTCGACGATGCGGTCGCCTCGACGTGCTCGTCAACAATGCCGTGTACGTGGGCCCGGGAAACGATTCGCTGTTCGTCGAGAACGACCCGGCCGACGTGCGCCGACGCGTCGACGGAAATCTCATGGCTCCGCTGCTCCTGACCCAGGCATTTCTTCGTCACGCACTGGCCCGAGACGCCCATCCACTCCTCGGCACGCGCGGTTGGCTGATCGATGTGACGAGTGACGCCGGTCGTCGCACCCCCGAGCGTCTGGCCGGCAACGGCGGCTGGTCGCTCGTGTACGCCGCCACCAAGGGAGGCTTTCACCGGATCGCCGACATGGTCGCCCACGAATACGGTCATCTCGGGGTCCGCGCCGTGAACGTGAATCCAGGCCTGGTGGCCACCGAGCGGGTCCTCGACAGCGGTGCGTCACTCGCCTGGATCGCCGAGCGCGGAGCATCACCTGACAGCATTGGGGACGCGATCGTCCGCATCGCCCGCGACCCGGTGGTGGGCAACGGTGCTTACGTGCACGTGCAGGACTACATGAACGAAACGGAGCAACGAGGATGAGTCAGACCTACGTCATCGGCCCGACCAACACCGACATGTTGATGCCCGAACCGGAGAATTCACCGGTTCACTACACGCTCATCTCGGTCGACGATCATCTCGTCGAACCACCCCACATGTTCGACGGCCGTCTGCCGAAGAACTTGCAGAGCGGTGCACCTCGACTCGTCGAGAACGAACACGGACATCAGGTGTGGTCCTTCGACGGTCAGATCTTCAGTCAGGTCGGTATGAACGCCGTCGCCGGACGACGACCAGAATTCCGTTCCCTCGAACCGGCTCGCTTCGAGGACATGCGACCGGGTTGCTACGACATCCACGCTCGTGTCGCCGACATGGACCTCATCGGCTGCTGGGCCTCGCTCAACTTTCCGTCGCAGGTGGCGGGTTTCGCGGGTCGAATCTTCAGCGGTTGTTCCGATCCCGCTCTCGGTCATGCCGTCATGCGCGCCTGGAACGACTGGCTGTACGAAGAGTGGTGGCAGCCGTACCCCGAGCGGTCAATCCCGTGCGGAATCACGTGGCTCGCTCCCGGCCCCGACGGAACCGCCCGACTCGGTGCCGACGAGATTCGACGCAACGCCGAACGCGGCTTCAAGGCCGTCACGCTTCCCGAACGACCGCACAACATCGGTCTCGAGAGTCTCTTCAACGGTTGGTGGGATCCGATCATCGAGGCATGTGTCGAGACCGACACGGTGATCGCGTTGCACGTCGGTTCGTCGGGCATGTACGCGATGCCCCCGTCGGCACCCATGTTGCAGCTCGGTGCCACCCTCTTTGGACAACTGTCGCTCACCGCCTGCGCCGAGTGGCTCTGGAGCGGCTATCCGTATCGGTTCCCCGATCTCAAGATCGCCATGAGCGAAGGCGGGATCGGCTGGGTCCCCATGCTCCTCGATCGACTCGAGAACGTCGTCGATCGCAGTGGATACGGAGCAGGCTGGGACGTCCGACCGGCCGAAGTGCTGCGCCGGAACTTCTGGTTCTGCACCATCGACGACCCGTCGACGATCGATCTCTACGACGTCATCGGCGAGGACCACATCATGGTGGAGGTCGACTATCCCCACGGCGACAGCACGTGGCCCGACACGCAGAAGGTTCTGAAAGAGGCATGGGGGCACCTTCCCGATCGGGTTCTTCGCAAGTTCTGCATCGAGAACGCCGCTGCGCTCTTCCGTCATCCGCTCCCGGAGCGCATCGTCCCGTGAGCACGGTCGGCGAACTGCTGCGGGCTCGCATCGGCGACCAGGCAGTCGGATATCGCTTCGAGGATCGGGTCTGGACGTGGGACGAGGTCGTTCGAGAGTCGGCGAGCCGTGCCGCAGTAATTGCCGAGACTCTCGACCCGACTCGGCCACCACACATCGGTGTCCTTCTCGAGAACGTTCCCGACTATCTCTTCTGGATCGGTGGAGCGGCCCTCGTCGGCGCCTGCGTGGTCGGTGTCAACCCGACTCGTCGTGGTGAGGAATTGGCGCGGGACGTTCGCCACACCGACTGCCAGATGATCGTCACCGATCACTCGGGGCGTGATTTGTTCGCCGGACTCGATCTCGGCGTATCCGACGACGCCATGTTCGACATCGATTCGGTCGAACTCCGTGAACTCGTCGACCGACACTCGTCGTCACCGCTTCCCGACGCGGAACCCGATGGCGAGCGTCCTCTTTTCTTGCTCTTCACCTCCGGCTCGACGAGCGCACCGAAAGCGGTGGTCTGCACGAATGCGCGCATGGGCGAAACAGCCGTACGCGCCGGCCAGATCTACGGGGTCACTCGTGACGAGGTCTGCTACTGCCCGATGCCGCTCTTCCACGGCAATGCATTGATGGCGTGCTGGGGGCCCGCACTCGCGGTCGGCGCACAACTCGTCCTGCGTCGCAAGTTCTCGGCCAGTCAGTTCCTCGACGACGTACGCGCCTACGGCTGCACCTACTTCACGTACGTCGGCCGAACCATCGCGTACGTCCTCGGCCAGCCGCCCTCCGAGCGTGATCGCGACAATCGCCTGCGCATGGGATTCGGAACCGAGGCGAGTGCACTCGATCGCGAACGTTTCCTCGAACGTTTCGGCTGCCCGCTCGTCGAGGGCTACGGATCGAGCGAAGCGGTCGTCGCGATCCTGCGCACACCCGACACACCGGCCAATGCACTCGGACGCGAACGCCCCGACATGTCGGGACAAGTCATGGTCGTCGACCCCGACTCCCTGCAGGAATGCCCGCGAGTGGTGTTCGACGAACACGGCGCCATCGTGAATCCCGAGTGCATCGGCGAACTGGTGCGTGTGGGTGGCGCCGTTTCGTTCGAGGGGTACTACAACAACACCGATGCGACCAACGATCGCGTTCGCAACGGCTGGTACTGGACCGGGGATCTCGCCTTCCGAGACGAGGACGGTTTCTTCTACTTCGGTGGCCGCAGTGCCGATTGGCTCCGTGTCGACAGCGAGAACTTCGCCGGCGCTCCGGTCGAGAACATCATCGCTCGATTCCCCGGAGTCGTGATGTGCGCGGTCTACCCGGTGCCCGATCCCGTCACCGGCGACATGGTGATGGTGGCGATCGAGATGGCCGAGGGCATCGCCTTCGACCCCCGCGAGTTCGACGAGTTCCTCGACTCCCAACGCGACCTCGGCACGAAATGGAGTCCACGCCTCGTCAGAGTCACGACATCGATGCCCCTCACCGCGAACAACAAGGTGCACAAGCCGCCGCTACGCACCACCAAGTGGAACACCGACGAGTCGATCTTCTGGCGCCCGGTTCGCGGCGATTCTCTCCGGAAGATGTCGTCCGCCGACAAGGTCGACCTGGAGAAGCAGTTCGACGACAACGGTCGCACCCACGTCCTGTCCGGACCCTGACCCTCATCGTTCGGTGAGAGGTCAGAGCGACGCGTTCCAGTTCTGCCACGACTCCAGGCACTCGGGAAGTTCGCCCTTGCCCGTCTGATTGGCCGGCCAGTTGGCGTCGGGCAACCCGACCGGTGGGTTGGGCATGTCGTGGCCGTACCACAGGAGGTGACGACGCTTCACGAAGCCCCACCGACCGTCGACGCGGCGATACGTGTCGTGGTACTGGATCTGATGCACGATCCATCGACCGTCGGTGTCTTCGATCTCTCCTCGGCACGACACGATTCCGTTCGCATCGTCGGGTCCCGTCACGTCGATCAGATGATTCGACACTTGCAGGATCACTCGGCCCAAGGTGCGGAACTGAGAATCGAACGAAGCCTTCAGGGCCTGGCGGCCGGACGTCTCGCGGGTGACCTTGATGTCGGGCACGAACAATTCGACCAACCGATCGAGATCACGCGATCCATAATGAATGGCGTAGCGACTCGCCAGTTGGCGAATGTCCTCGTTGGCGATCAGCCACGCGACCGGTTCGTCGTCTCGCCACGCCATGGTTCACCGACCTCCGGGAAGTGGATGCGGATGAGCGGTCGGTTGCAGGAGTGCATCGGTTCCGCCGTCGACGAACAGCACCTGACCCACCACGTACGACGAATCGCTCGACAACATGAACTTGATCGCGTTGGCGATCTCGTCCGGCCGGCCCCAACGCCCCCGGGGAATCGGGATGTGTTCGAGAGCTGATTTCATGGCCGGCTGATCGAGCAGTGGGCGGGTCATCGCGGTGTCGATCACTCCCGGCGCGATCGCATTGAGACGAATGCCGTCTTTCATCCAGGCGGCGGCGTTCATGCGGACCCAGAACGCGATGGCCAACTTGCCAGCCGGATAAGCGAGGAACGCCGACGGATCGCGGTAGTGATCGATCATCGCCTGCTCGTCGGAGCCCAGATACAGCATCGCCTCGTCGACCGCGAGACCCGGTGTCATCGTGGTCGAGTTCGACGAGATCATGACGACCGCCGGATCGGTTCCCTTCGACAGCGCACCGCGCAAACCGTTCACGACGGCGAGTGTGCCGTAGAAGTTCACCGACACGATGAGGGCGTTGGGGGCCGGCGTACTGAGCCCGGCGCACGGCACGAGGCCGTCGAGCGCTCCACCGCAGGCGGCCGTCACCTCGGCCACGATCCGCTCTCGATCGGCCGGCTTCGAGAGATCACCCACCACGTCGGCGTCGCGCATGTCGACGCCGATGACCCGGTGCCCGTTCGCTTCGAGCAACGCCTTGGTCGCTGCACCGATGCCCGATGCCGTCCCGGTCACGCAGATCGTCGCCATGTCTCTCCTCTGGGCCCGCGGGCCGTCGATCGGTTCCCTCTCAGTGTGTCAGATCGCCTACCGTGCTCCCATGCGCGCCGTGATCTGCCGTACGTTCGCACCGATCGATCAATTGGTCGTCGAGGAGCGCCCCTCACCCGACCTCTTCCCGTCGTGCGTTCGCATCGCGGTCGACGCCTGCGGGGTGAACTTCGTCGACGGTCTGTTCGTTCAGGGCAAGTACCAGATCAAACCACCCACGCCGTTCGTACCCGGGATGGAAGTCGTGGGTCGGGTCACCGAAGTCGCATCCGACGTCAGTGAGGTGAGCGTCGGTACTCGTGTCTTCGCCAACGTCGGACTCGGTGGATTCGCCGACGAGGTCGTGGTGGCGGCCAAGCGCATCATCGTGTTGCCCGAGACTCTGACCGACGGCCAAGCCGCGACGTTCATGCAGAGTTATCTCACCGCATGGTTCGCTCTCGTCGAACGAGCCCGTGTGGAGACCGGCAAGTGGCTCCTCGTGACCGGTGCCGGCAGCGGAGTCGGACTGGCTGCTGTCGACGTCGGCCGTGCCCTCGGACTGCGCGTGATCGCCGTCGCCTCGACCGACGACAAACGCGCCCTCGCCACCGACCGTGGTGCCGAGGCGACGATCGACTCGCGTCTCCCGGCCGACGAGATCAAGGAGAAGGCCAAGGAACTTTCGGGCGGTGGGGTCGACTACGTGTACGACCCGGTCGGCGGAGAGTTCGGTGAAGTGTCGCTGCGCGCGCTGAACGACGACGGCCAGTACCTCGTGATCGGTTTCGTGGGCGGAATTCCGAAACTGCCCGCCAATCAGGTTCTGCTCCGCAATCGTCGCGTCACGGGCGTCGACTGGGGCGGGTGGGCCGGCAAGAACCCGAGTGCCAACGAAGCCATGCTTCAGGAAGTTCTGCGCTTCATCGGTGACGGGCGACTGCGACCGGTCGAACCCGTCACGTACCCGCTCGACGATGCGGCCCGGGCGCTTCAGGATCTCGAGGATCGCAAAGTCGCCGGCAAGATCGCTCTGATTCCCTGAGCGTCAGCTCAGAGCGGACCCTCGACCATTCGCCTCGAATCGTTCGCGTAGAACGCGCGCGTCGTCCGATGTGAAGGGGACGAAGTCGGGAGCCTTGCCGATTCGGTGCCAGATCCGTGCCGTCGTCGACGATTCCACCGCGTGCCAACGCTTCTTGACGAGTTCACGTTTCACGACCTTGTTGGTCTGCGTGAGAGGCAACTCGTCGACGACCTCCACGTAGGTGGGTGTCCATTTGGGGCCGAGATCGCTCTGGTCACCGAGGAATCGGGCGAATTCTCCGATGTCGAAGGGCGCGTCGGGCACGAGCTGCATGGCCACCATCACTCGATCCCCGACTTCCACGTCGGGTACTCCGTACACCGCTGCGAGCAGTACCGCCGGGTGACGCATCACGATGCGTTCGATCGGAGCGGCGGCGAAGTTCTCTCCGTCGACGCGCAACCAATCGGACGTGCGACCGGCGAAATAGAAGAAACCGTTCTCGTCCCGATAGGCGAGGTCACCGGTCCAGTAGGCGCCATCACGCAACCGCTCTCGGTTGGCCTCGTCGTTGTTCCAGTAACCCTCGAAGGTGCCGCCGCCCGTGTTGACGATCTCGCCGGTGGCTTCCTCGCCGTTCAGCAACCGCCCACCTTCGTCGAACCGGGCGCGCGGGCACTCGACACCGGTTTCGGAATTCATGACCCGGATCGAATCCTGAGCGGCGACGCCGAGTGAACCCGTCGGCATGTTCGGCACTCGCACGATCGAGGCTCCGGTCTCGGTCTGCCCGTAACCATCGGTCAGCACGCAGCCGAATCGTTCTGCGAATCGTGCGATGTCGATCTCCGACCCCTCGTTACCGAATCCACGGCGCAATGGGTTGTCGGAGTCGTCGGGCCGTTCGGGTGTGGCCAGGATGTACGTGAGCGGTTTGCCCACGTAGTTGAAATACGTCGCCCCGAAGCGACGCACATCGGACAGGAATTCCGAAGCCGAGAACTTTCGACGCAAGGCCACTGCGGCCCCCGACGCAACCGACGGCGCCCACGCCGTGAACAGAGCGTTGGAGTGGAAGAGCGGCATCGAGATGTAGGTGGTGTCGTCGGCGGTCAACTGCGTGATCGCGATCATCGACTGCGTCACGAACATCAATCGGCGGTGCGTGGTGATGACCGCCTTCGGCGCCCCACTCGTGCCCGAGGTGAAGACGAGCAGGAAATTGTCGGCCGGCGCGACCGGACATTCGTCCGCCTTCGGAATCGCAGCACCCCGAAAGGAGGCAAGTGCGTCACGATGCCGATCGGTGTCGGCGACGAGAACGTGGCCCGTCGCGGCTCCGAGATCGAGACCGTCGAGCAGGTCGACCTGCGTGGGTTCGGTGATCACCACCTGGCAGTCGGTGTACGCGATGTCGCGGGCCAGTTCGGCCCCGCGTCGGGTGGGGTTGATTCCCACCACGGCCGCTCCGGTGACGGCGGCTGCACCCAACCACATGGTGAATTCCGGTGTGTTGTCGAGCAGCACTCCGATGTGCGGAGGAGTACCGCCGGGGCGAGTGTCGAGGACCGACCGCCACCACGCGGCACGTACGGCGACCTCGGCGCACCATTCTCGATACGTCCACGAACGATCCTCGAACTTGACCGCCACCCGATCGTCGTCGACGCGGGCGCGTACGTGGTCGGCGAACGTCGTCGTCATCGGATGGCGCGAGCAACGGCATGGGCCGAGTGAACGGCCCCTTCGATGTAGCCGACGTCGGACGCGTCTCCGGCGACTCGCACGTCGAAACCACTGGCTCGAAGTTCATCGGCCAGACGCGTGTCGGGTTCGACGCAGGACGCCACGACGACGTTGTCGGCCGGAGCATCGAACTCCTGCTCACCGACGCGGTACCGAACCGATGTCGCGTCGATCGAGACTGTCGTGGCGTTACGAACGAGAGCGACACCGTGTTGGGTCGCCTTGCGGACCGCTGTCCAACGACGCGGCATGGCCATGGGAAGACCCATGTGCGGCCCGTCCTCGAGGAGCGTGACTTGGCGTCCTCGTTCGGCGAGGAACTCGGCCAGCTCGAGGCCGACGAGAGTTCCACCGATCACGACGACCCGCTTGCCCACCGGCATCCAGCGCTTCGACAACGTGCGAATTCGGGCCGCCGACTTCAGGAGTCCGAGCGTGCGGCCGGTTCCGACGACGAATCGCGCCGCGGCGCCGAGGCGCACGGTGCTCGGCTCGCCGGCGATGAGGGCGCGCAATTGGTCGCCAGTGAGAACGTGAGGGCCATCGGCTCCTGGCACGTCGGGAAGACCCCGCTTGGCACCGGTGGCCACGACCACCACATCGGGTCGTAGCGCACGAATCGTCTCCACGTCGGCAGTGGTGCCGAGTCGTACGTCGACACCGAGCCGATCGATCTCGTGCGCGTGCCAGTCGAGCAGTTGAGCATTGGCCGGAGTCGTGAGCTGCGAGAACCAGACCGTGCCGCCGAGACGATCGCCCTTCTCGAGAATCGTGACGGACGCGCCACGTTCGGCCGCCACACGAGCGGTCTCCATGCCGGCCGGTCCGGCACCGACGACGACCACACGCCGAGAATCGACGAGCCGCGGCGTCACGGCGAGCGATTCGTTTCCGAGCGCCGGATTGACCGCGCACTTCGGAGTGCCGTCGAAGAAGTTCTGCTCGACGCAGACGTAACAGTTGATGCACGGGCGAACCGACTTGCGCCGTCCGGCTCGCAACTTGGCCACCAGGTCGGGGTCGGCCAGGAGTTGGCGACCCATCGACACGAAGTCGCAGTCACCAGCCGCGATCATCTCGTCGGCGATCTCGGGCAACACCCGACCGACGGCGATCACCGGAATGGTGACGTGGCGCTTGACCGTACGTGCGAAGTCGCGATACTGACCAACACCCGACGGCAGCGGACCCTCGGTGAAATCGCGGAAAGGATTGTGGGCGTTCGCCGACACGTGAATGGCGTCGGCGCCGGCTTCTTCGATGAGAGCGGCCGCTCGCGCGGTTTCGTCGGGTGTGAGCCCGTTCTCGAGTCCGTACTCGAACGAATTGAGTCGAACGATGACCGGGAACTCCGGACCGACTTCGGCTTTGACGGCACGAACGACGTCACATGCCAGCCGAGCTCGGTTCTCGAGCGAACCTCCCCAACGGTCGGTGCGTTTGTTGTACCCCGCCGACAGGAAAGTGGAGATGAGATAACCGTGCGCGCCGTGGATCTCGACGGCGTCGACTCCGGCGGCCTTGATTCGGCGCGCCGCCGACGCGAACTGGTCGATCACCCACGCCAAGTCGTCCTCGTCGGCCACCTTGTACGTGGGTTTCTTGCCCTGAGTGGCCGTGGCGAGAGACATCAATTCGTTCATCGAGTTGTCCTGCAGCGCCGACATGTCGAGTGAACCGTCGAGCAGGGACGGGACGAGCAGCGGACGTCCATCGGCGGTGTCGACACTCGCCACCTTGCCGTGATGACACATCTGCATGCACAACTTTCCGCCGACCTCGTGAACGGCGTCGGCGAGACGCTTCAGGCCGGGGATGTAGTCGTCACTCGAAAAAGCTGGTTGGTGACGGGACGTCGCACCGAGCGGCCAGGCGACGGCTCCGGTCCCGGTGATGACCATGGCCGTTCCGCCTGCGGCTCGTGCTCGATAGTGAGCGATCTCGCCGTCGGACACATGACCTTCTTCGCAGAGGTTCATGTCCATCGCTGGTAACAGGACTCGATTGTCGAGCTGCAACCCCGCGATACGTCCGGGCGCGAGCACGTGCGAGAAAGAGTCGGCCATCCGGCTCACTCGCCCGTGTTACTGCGCTGGATCGCTCGCTCGTCGGTACCGAGGTAACTGGCGATGACGGCGGGATTGGAACGAATCTCGGTGGGAGATCCTTCGGCGATCACCTGACCGGCCTCCAGACAGTAGATGCGATCGCTGATCGACATCACCATCGGCATGTCGTGCTCGATGATGAGAATCGCGGCACCGAGTTCGTCCTTGATCGTGCGGATCAGTGGGGCGAAGGCCTCGGTCTCTTTCTGCGCGACACCAGCCGTCGGCTCGTCGAGAAGCAGGAGACGCGAATCGAGAGCGATGAGAGCACCGAGTTCGACGATGCGTCGGGTTCCGGTGGACAACTCGCTCATGAGCGAATCGGCGTAACGACCGAGTCCGAGGTAACTGATCACCTCGTCGGCCTCTCGACGCTTGCGACCCTCGTGGATCGGTGACGGCGGCAGGGCCAGCAGCGACGGCACGAGCAGTGATCGCTGACGAGCCTCGAGGGCGACCATGATCGTTTCGCGAGCGGTGAGCGAGGCGAAGAGTCGAGCGTTCTGGAAGGCTCGACCCTGACCGAGTCGAGCACGACGGTGAGCCGACATCGACGAGACGTCAATCCCGAAGAGTTCGACCGCACCAGTAGATGGCACGAGGCCGGACACCGCGTTCACGATCGTGGTCTTGCCGGCACCGTTGGTGCCGATGAGGCCGACGATCTCGCCGGGACGGACCTCGATCGACACGTCGGTGACGATCGGTCGACCACCGAGGTTGACCGACAGTCCGCGCGTCACGAGCGGTGATTTCTCCGACACCTTCGTGGTGCGTGACGAGAGCGAAGAGACCTCGACACCGGCGGCACGCACGGGTGGCTTCCAGTTGCTCTTACGCGCGATGTACGACAAGAGGTTGTCGCGCACCGAGTGGACGATCGAGACGAGACCACTCGGGAAGTACAGGAGCACCACGAGCATGCCGATACCGCTGGCGAAGAGTTCGACCTGCTTCGTGCCGTCGAACACCAACGGGAGGGCCACGATGAGGAGCGTGCCGAGGATCGCGCCGGTGATCGAGCCGATGCCACCGATGACCGCGATGGCGACGACGCGCAGCGATTCGTCGAAGTCGAACAACAGGCCGTCGATCTTGAACTGCCCGTTACGCGCCACGAGGGGCAGCAGGCCACCGGCCAGAGCCGCGAGTCCACCCGACACCGCGAAGGCGATGAGCTTGGCGCGATACGGAGCGACCGTGTACGCCGCGGCCGAGTTCTCGTTGTCGCGGGTGGCGATGATCGAACGCCCGATGCCCGTGCGGCGAATGCGCCACACCAGCACGATCGCCAGACCGGCCATCAACAATCCGAACCAGTAGACCGCGTCGAAGTTGTTGCCCTTCACTTCCCAGAACAGCAACCGGAAACCTTGCGAACGATTGACGGACAGTTGCGCCGAACCGCCACCGCCTGGCGCGATCTTCTCTCCGAGGATGAACCAGGAGCGAATGGCGAGACCGAAACCGAGCGTCACCACGGCGAGGTACAGGCCCTTCACGCGCAGGGCCGGGATGCCGATGATGACCGCCACCGCCACACCCCATGCCACACCGATCGCCAATGCGAGCAGGTACGGCAACTCGTTGGCGTAATAGATCGTGAGATAGGCACCCACGGCCACGAATCCGAACTGACCGAGCGACAACTGACCCGCCCAACCAGTGAGAACCGTCACCGACAGAGCGACGATCAGGTACACGGGGATCGACGCGAACTTGAGCATGTCGCTCGCCTTGTCGACCTGGCTCGGCAACAAGAGTGCGAGACCGATGATCGAGAGAGCGCCGAACACCGAGAGCGATCGATAGAGCGGGTGCCGCGTGAGTTCGAGTCGGGCCGCACGGGTCTTGGAGGCCAGTTGCCACGAGTCCTCGCCCATGATCTGACGTCGCCCGACGGTGAACAACACGATCAGGAGCATCAAGAAGAGCACGGCGATGTTGGATCCACCCGGAAAATCGCCGCCGATCGACCAGGTGACGAGCAAGCGGTCGAC
>JBEDFW010000191.1:0-8703 GCA_041174985.1 Actinomycetota bacterium
GCGAGAGTCTTCTCGGCGTCGAACTTGGCCAGGATCACCATCGGCACTCCACGCACCAGGAGACGCATCCCATTGAGCGGTCCGGTGTGGTACATCGGACCGACCACGAGATGTGTACCGAAGGCCGCGAAGCGATTGGCCTTCATGCCCTCGAGATGTTCGGCCATGGTGTCACCACCGGCGAACATGGTGGGCGGCAATTCGGTTCCTTTCGGCCGGCCGGTCGTACCCGAGGTGTAGAGCAAGTTGGCCCGCGGCTTCACGTCGAGCGGAGGATCCGACGGATCGCCGCGATCGAGCCACTCGCGCCACGGGGTCACGCCCGGATGATCGACGTCCCAGCCCACCACGTCGATGGTCGCTCCTTCGGCTCGGGCGAGTTCGGCGGCCGCGACTCCCCGATCGACTGTCTCCGGTCCGACGAAGACGATCCGGGAATCGGAGTCGACGAGTATGTAGGCCGCCTCTTCGGCCGTGAGGTGAAAGTTCACCGGCACGGTCGACGCACTTCCGAGCAGACAACCCAGGTGGGCGAAAGCCGTCTCGGCGGCGTTCTCGGCGAACACCGCGACTCGCCGACGTGGCCCGAGATCGGTGTTCAACGCGTTGTTGGCGGTGCGATTGAGGATGTCGCCGACTTCGGCCCACCCGTACGTTCGGCGCGGATCGCGCACCGCCGTCTCGTGGGGACGTTCGTTGGCGAGCTCGGTCGCGAATGCAGGCATGGACGGACGCTAGAGCAGGGTCGTCGAGCGATCACACATCGGGGAACTCGCCGCCGGCCCGCAGGCCGTCACCGGAGTTGCGGAATTCGCCCGACAAGTCGGCGGGCCCCTGGTAGTGCGGCTTCAACAGGCGACGAGAGAACAGCCATTGGCCGTTCTCCTGCACGAATCCATCGTGGTACTCCGCCAGAAGGATTCCGCGCGTGCCGTTCGCGGTGAGGAAACGCTCGCTGATCGACCACCGACCGAAGGCCCGATCCGAGGAGCCTTCCTCGTACCAGGCCTCACCGCTGTGAGCGTGCTGCACGACGGCGGTCATCCCGCCCATGGCCGCGTACCACAACTTGACGATCGACTCTTTGCCTTCGACCAGACGCCCACCTCCGAGATCCCAGACGGCGGAGTCGGCCCAGCAACTGGCCCACTGCACGCCGTTGCGATGCACGACGGCATCGGAGTAGCGGTTCACGAGGCGACCGATCGCGACGAAATCGACGACGCTCACCGGACGATGACTCTGATCGGGGCCGGCGGAGGAACTGGGTGTGGTCATGCCCCAGTTCTAGCCCACTCGGAGACCCGGTCGATTGCGCGACAATGAGGGGATGAGCGGGGGCACGAACGACGGCATCGACCCCTCTCGCCTGTCCCTCCTCGACCCCACTGTCTCGGAATGCCCGTACCCGGCCTACGACGTCCTGCGAGACGCGGCGCCGGTCTGGAAGGACAACTGGACCGGGATGTACGTGATCACGCGCTACGAGGACGTGCGTTCGGTGTTGCTCGACACCGAACGCTTCACGAGTGCGCAGCATCGAGGACGGGTCGACCCGCGCTCCTCGCGTCTGCGACGCATCTACGAGGAGAAGGGCTGGCTTCCCGCACCCACCCTCGCTGCCCGTGACGACCCCGAGCACCGCGAGATGCGCGGACTGTTCAATCATGCGTTCCGTCCGTCGAAGATCAAAGAACTCGATCCGTTCATCGAGTCACTGGCGCATCGTCTGATCGACGCCTTCATCGATTCCGGTCGCTGCGACTGGGTGCGTAGTTTCGCAGTGCCGTTGCCACTCGTGGTGATCGGTCGCCAGATGGGTGCCCCGGAGGAGGACATCTGGCAGATCAAGGCCTGGACCGACGCGTGGGTGCAACGACTCGGCCTCATGCAGAGCGAAGAGGAAGCGGTCTGGTCGACCGAACAGGAGATCGCCGCCCAGCACTACTTCCAACCGATCTTCGAGCGTCTCCGACGCCGACCCGACGACAGCCTCCTGTCGGATCTCGTGAACACGGTGATTCCCGAGTGGGGCCGAACCCTCACCGACAACGAGTTGCACGCCGAGATGATGGCCGACACCTTCGTCGGAGGTTCGGAGACGACGACCAACGCGCTGGCCGAAGGCGTTCGACTGCTCGTCGAGAATCCGAACCAGTGGGACAAGGTGGTCTCGGACCCCGACACTTATGTTCCCTTGCTCGCCGAGGAGGTTCTGCGACTCGAAGGCCCGGTGCAAGGTCTGTTTCGCACGGCGGCCGTCGACGTCGAGATGCACGGCGTGACGATCCCCGCCGGTTCGGTGGTCAACGTGCGCTACGCGGCGGCGAACCGTGATCCGCAGCAATTCACTTGCCCGGCCGACATGGATCTCGATCGTGAGAACGTCCGCAGTCATCTCGCCTTCGGTTTCGGAACGCACCATTGCCTCGGCGCTCCACTGGCGCGGCGCGAACTTGTCATCGGCTTTCGCGCCCTGGTCGATCGAATCGAAGAGATGTGGTTCGTCGATGGTGCGAACGACTTCATGCACCATCCGAACTTCTGTCTGCGCGCCTTGAAGAATCTCCACATCGGATTCCGTCCACGAAAGACACGAACATGATTCCCGAGCACTCCGATCGATCACTCTCCGACCTGTGGAGCCTGGGGGGTCGACGCGCCGTCGTCACCGGGGCCGCCAAGGGCATCGGTGCCCAGATCGCTCGACGATTGTCGGAAGCCGGCGCATCGGTTCTCCTCGCCGATCTCGACGCCGACGCAGCCGTCGCGATGGCCTCGACGATCGGCACTGCGACCGGTCATTCGACGGCCGGTACGGCTCTCGACATCCGCGACACGACGAGCATCGTCACCGCGGCCGAACGTGCGGTGTCGCTCTGGGGTGGGATCGACGTGTGGGTGAACAACGCCGGCATCTACCCGACCACCGGACCAGCCATCGACGCCGCCGACGACTTCGTCGACCGACTCATGGAGGTGAACGTTCGCGGTACCTACGCCTGCTCCCGCGAGGCGGCGCGCCGTATGTCGAACGGCGGAGTGATCGTCAATCTCGCGTCCACCACTGGTTTCCGTGCCGCACCCGGAATCAGCGCTTACTCCATCTCCAAGCACGCCGTCGTCGGACTGACCCGTGCGTTGGCGCTCGAGTTCGCACCACTCGACATACGGGTCGTGGCCGTCGCCCCCGGACCCATCGACACTCCCGGGGTTCAGGAACAAATGGCTCCTCTGAAGGCCGCCGGCCTCGATGTCGCCGCGGTGATGTCGCGGACACCTCTCGGTCGCGGGGGTGTACCGGACGACATCGCGCGAGTCGTCACCTTCCTGGCGAGCGACATGGCGGCCTGGATCACCGGCGAAGTCGTCGTGGCCGACGCCGGGAGTCTGGCTGGCTGATGCACGAGGCTCTCGTCCGTCGCCTCACCGAGAGCATGCGTTACGAGTTCGCTCGTACCGCTCCTCCTGACGGTTTCCCGGCATTCCCCGACATTCCGATCGGGCGCTACACGAGCGACGAGTTCTTCGCCCTCGAACGCGAGCATCTGTGGCCCCGCTCGTGGGTCTTGGCCGCTCGGGTCGACGACGTCCGGCGTCCGGGAGATTTCGTCACCTTCGATTCGCTCGGATCACCGATGATCCTCGTTCGTGGCAACGACGGCGTGGTCCGAGCCTTCTACAACACGTGTCAGCACCGCGGCGCTCCGGTCGTTCGCGACACCCGCGGATCGAGCCGCCTGCTTCGTTGCCAGTACCACTCGTGGTCGTACGACATCGACGACGGTCACCTGGTGTCGGTTCCCGACGAGCGGGATTTCGTGGGTCTCGACAAATCCCTGCGTTGCCTGAAATCGATCCGCTGCGAGGAGTGGGACGGTTGGATCTTCGTCAACCAAGATTCCGCAGCGACACCTCTTCTCGAATGGCTCGCGCCGATTCCTCACGAACTCGACGAGCTGCAAGGTCCGCGGCTGCACACCGTGTCCCGCCGCAGCGAGATCGTTCCGTGCAACTGGAAGGTCACCGCCGAAGCGTTCCTCGAGGTGTACCACTTCCGCCACATCCACGGTCACAACGGAGAGAGTTTCCTCGACAACCGAGGCGCCGTCATGAGCCTCCTTCCTCGCGGCGCGTCCCGCATGATCACGCCGTTCTCGACCGCGGCCTGGACCGCTCTCGGCATGAAGAGCTGGGACGACTACCAGCACGTGGTGATCCCCGGATTCGACGACATCGAGACCGTCAACGACATGGTGCGGTGCACGAGTTCGGCCTATTCGATCTTCCCGAATCTGATCACCCCCATCGCCGCCAATGGCTTCCCGTTCATCACGTTCTGGCCGATCGACAAGAGCACCACTCGCATCGAATGGACGCACTACGCACTGGAGGACTTCGGGCCCGACCCCGAACTTCCGCCGCAGTGGCGGACCCGTCTGCAGAATTTCGATCGGATCATGGACGAGGACATCTGGAACATGGCTCCCATGCAGAGATCGCTCGAATCACCGGCCATGAGGGGTATCCCGATCAATTATCAGGAACGCCGCATCTGGAACTTCCACGAGCAACTCGATCGCTCGATCGGCATCGATGCGATTCCCGCCGAGTTGCGAGTCGCGCAGTTGCTCGCCGATCACGTGGAGTGGTGACCACGCTCCCGAGCCACCGCCGGATTGCCGTCGGTCCACATGATGGCGAGTTCTCGATGCTCGATGCGCCAACCGACCGACGTACGGACGAGGCGATCCTCGTATCGACCGGCCACGATGAAGTTGGGTGAGCCCGGCGCCGCTTGACGGACGTGCTGGGCCTGCAAGTAGCAGCGGCAGGTGGCTCGATCTCCGTCGATCACGATGTCGTGATTGGAGATGATGTGCTGACTGACGTCGAGAGGCTCGAGGGCCCGTCGAACTCGACCCTTGATCGCCTCACGTCCCGTCAACGCCTCGGTGAGGAAGGCCGTGGCATCCGGGACGAAGACGTCGTCGAGTGCGTCGAAGTTCTTGGTGTCGAGGGCGTAGGTGTAAGCGATGGTCAGGTCGATGATGGACTGACGATCGAGCAACATCTGCAGAGCCGGATCCATGCGAGCACCCTAGACCTCCCGGCATGGCAGTCTGAGGGTGTGACGTCACCGCTCGGTTCTCCGCGCCAGATCGCCTTCGCGGTTCCCGACGTGTCGGCCGAAACGATCGAAACGTGGTCGACTCGTCTGGGAGCCGGTCCCTTCGTCACCGCCGAACACATCGAACTCTCGTCGTGCGAGATGCACGGTCGACCAGCAGTCTTCGATCACTCCTCGGCGTACGGACAATGGGGCGAGCTGATGGTCGAATTGGTCGTCGAGCATCAGCGCGGACGGATCGGGGCCTCGACCGGCGTGCACCATCTCGCGTTCCTGGTCGACTCCCTGGAACGTGGAATCCGGCACTGTTCCGATCGAGGCTGGCCCATCGCCCTCGACGCGACGACTCGTGGAGGTCAACGGTTCGTGATGTGCGACGCGCGAGCCGACCTCGGCCATCTGATCGAGATGTACGAGCCGAGCGAGGGCCTGCTCGCCTTCTATGCGCACGTCCGACGGCTCGCCGAGGATTCGGCGACATCCGGCGACGACGGTGCGTGAAGGGCCGTCAGTTCATGACGGAATCGTCGATCCAACTCCCGTGGAACCCGAACGGCACGCGCCGGGGCAGGTGCACTCGCGCCACCGGTGGCTTGGACAGATCGCTCGCGTCCAGGATGACGAGGTCGCTCGAATCAGTGGCGTCGTCGTAGACGAAACCCATCGCCCAACCCTCGTCCTCCCCCGAAGCCGAGGTCTCCTGAACGAAGACGAATTCGCCGGGGTGCGCCGACGGACCGAGATCGTGGACCGACTTCGAGCCGTTCGACATGTCGTACCTCGCGACCACACCGGGCGCGTCCATGCCTCGCTTCGCATCCGATGCGGGACGGGAGCCCGACACCCAGCCGTAGCGGTGCTTGAGTCCGACCACTCGGTCGTCCACCCGCGGGAACGCGTGGGCCCAATCGTCGATCTGGGTCTCCTTCACCGCACCGGTCTTCATGTTGAACGACCAGCGGTACATGTAACACGGCTCGAAGTTCTCCATCGACCCGCGCCACATCGAGGCGTGGCGTCCCACGTCGCAGATGACCTCGTCGCCGTCGACGTAAGCGTTCAACGGGTGGAACACGTAGCACGGATCGATTTCGAACCACTTCACGTCGGCATCGGTTCCCATTCGAGGAAGGATTCCGATGCGTGCGCCGTAATCGTCGTCCCAACCGATGGGCGGCAAGCCCTTGGCCATGTTGTCCATGTTGAACACGACCGGAAGGTCCATGAAGATCGCGTGCTCACGCGTGATCATGAAGTCGTGCATCATCGTGCCCTTCGGCGTGGTGATGGGAGCGGTGTGCACCAGATCACCCTTGGCGTCGAGCACGTGGTAGGTGACATACGGGGCCAAGGCGCCGTAACCGAAGAAATGCAGTTCGTTCGTCTCGGGACAGAGCTTCGGGTGGGCGGTGAAGGCCGTCTTCAACTTTCCTCCGAAGTCGTCACAACCCATGGTTTCGAGCTCGGGCGAGAGTTCCCACGGAAGGTGACCTTCTTCGAGAGCCCAGATACGACCGGCGTGGGCCAGCACGTGCGTGTTGGCCGCGCTCGCCGCCGGATCGAAGATGCAATCGGGGTCCATGGCGTCGAGACCCTTTTCGAGTTTGGGCGTGCGCACGTAGCGGTTTCGGTACCACTGAGCCTTCCCGTTCTCGAGCCGCACGCCGTGCACCATGCCGTCACCGAAGAACCAGTGACCGGCGGTTCCATCCTTGGGGTTCGAACCGTTGCGCACGTACGTACCCGACAACGCCTTCGGGATCGTTCCGGTCACCGACAGATTGGTGTCGGTGAGTTCGTCGAACACCGGTCCGTAGTTGCCCGAGAGGAACCAGGGCTTCTTCTCGTCGATGATGTCGGTCATGTCGTGTCCTCCTCGGGAGAGACGGTCAGTGGCGGACGGATGTCCACCAGGGGGCGATGCGAGCGGCGAAACGATCGGCGTACAAACGGGTCAATTCGTCGGCGACGTGCGAGAGATCCTGAGCCTCGGTTCTCGGCAACGGGGCGGCGCCATCGACCGGGTCGAGCCATTCGAGTCGGAGCCCAGCCAGCACTCCCCCCAACCGCGGTGACGCGGCCTCGTGATGATCACTCGTCTGATGAGCGATGAACGCAGCGAAATCGACGAACGACAAGAGGGTGTAGTAGGTGCTCGGCTCGGAGCCCCGCCAGTACTCGTAACGGAGCAGACCGGTCTCGGTCGTGTGGCTGAGTTCGTAGAGTTCGCGCGAGATCGCCTCGAACTCCGCTTCGGCACCCGCTCGTACCGTGATGTGGGCCAGGATCGTCGCCACGAGCGGAGCGTAACCCAATCAGCCGATCAATCGATCGCTGAGCGACCAGAGGGAATCGGCTCGATCGGGATCGACGGCGCGCGCCGCCACACCTCGGCCGTCGACCGTCGCCACGTCGTCCGCGATCAGGGGTGACACGTCGCAGTCCTCGCAGTACACGCCCCCGCGCCCCTCGAGGAAGGGGGAAGTGAGCGCCCAGACCTGGGTCGCCGCACCCTGCGGAATCGACTTCCACGAGAACGACGACCCCCCTTCCATGCGGGCGAGCAGACTGCTGATCACCTCGGGAGTCATGTACCGACCGAGCTCGGTGTGAATACCACCCGGATGAATCGCGATGGCTCGTACACCACGATCCTTCCAACGTCGATCGATTCCGACCGCGTGCAGAACGTTGCACGTCTTGGCCGCCCCGTACGCGAGGAACGGGTCGTACTCGCGACGCTCGAAATTGACGTCGTCGAAGTCGACGTCTCCCATTCGATGTCCGGCCGAACTGACGACCACGACACGAGACGCCACGCCGCTGCTGGCCGCCGTCTCGGCCAGTCGCGGGAGCAATTCACGAACGAGCAGGAAGTGACCCAGGTGATCGACGGCGAATTGACTCTCGAAGCCATCGACCGACAGCGCGAACGGAGTGGCCATGATGCCCGCGTTGGCGACGACTCCGTGGAGCGAACCGGGAGCGCCAACGAATCGGGCCGCGGCCGCCCGCACCGATTCGAGCGATCCGAGATCGACGTCGAGGAACTCGAGTCGCGCCGACGGATGTGCGGATCTGATTCCCTCGGCCGCCTTGTCGTTCTTGGCGCGATCGCGGGCGGCCATGACGACGGTCGCCCCACGACTCGCCAAGGCGCGCACGGTCTCGAGTCCGAGACCACCCGAAGATCCGGTCACCAGATAGCGCCGACCGCTCAGATCGAGATCGCCGAGGACGTCGTCGGCGGTCGAAGATTGGTCGAAACCGCTTCCGTGTCGATCGTCGTAGTCGTGCGTCATCCGAGTGGACCTCCTGCGAACCAACGTTGGAACATCGGCTCGATCGCGCTCCATACCAACTCGACGGTCAGCCCCGAAGGCGGTTGAACGTACGTGAATGCACCGAAGCCGTCGTCGGGGGGTGCCTGCGCCATGAGGAGCGTCCACCCGGCGTCGATCATGCTCTGAGTGTCACCGCGAACGTCGTCCGACCAGACTCCGATGTGGTGGGCGCCGGGAGCGACTCGACCGTCCCAGATCGAGCCGGGGGCACCTTCGAGGAGTTCGACG
>JBEDFW010000192.1:0-3833 GCA_041174985.1 Actinomycetota bacterium
ATGCCACCCAAGTGATCTCACCGGGCTTCGCCCGTCGAATGAGGAAGTCACTGGTGTTCTGGGTCTGTATTCGGACGCATAGCGTCCGAACACAGACCCAGAACACCGAAGAACGCTGAAGAACTAGGTCGTGTAGTCCGCGTTGATGCGGACGTAGCCGTCGGTGAGGTCACAGCCCCACACGGTTGCATCCGCATCACCCGTGTTCAGGCTCACGTGAATGAGCACGTCGTCGCCACGCATGTACAGAGCCAGACGATCGAGTCCGTCGGCATCCACCGGGGACGGGTACACCTCTTGTGAACCGAAGCGAATGATCACCCGTTCCTGATCGATGTCGGTGTACTGACTGCACTTGCCGATCGCGGCGGCCACTCGACCCCAGTTGGGATCGGCACCGTGAATGGCCGTCTTCACGAGCGGTGAGTTGACGATCGATTTGGCCACGGTCTTGGCCTGTTCGCGATCTCGGGCAGCATCGACGCGAACGGTGACGAGCTTCTCGGCACCTTCGCCGTCGCGAGCCACTTGTTTGGTGAGTGATTCGCACACCGAGTAGAGCGCCGCCTCCAGAGCGTCGAGATCGACCGAGCCGGCTGCACCGCTCGCCATCACGATCGCCGTGTCACTGGTGGACGTGTCGGTATCGACTGAGACACAGTTGAAGGTGCGGTCGATGACGCGTCGCCAGATCGCGTCGAGCGCGGCGCCGTCGACGTCGGCATCGGTGAAAGCCATGGTGATGAGCGTCGCCATGTTCGGCTCGATCATGCCGACTCCCTTGGCAACCCCCACCACCCGCGCCGGGCCCGTACCGACTCGTGCTTCGGCGATCTTGTGCACGGTGTCGGTGGTCATGATTCCTTGCGCCACCGCTTCGGCATCGGAGTCGGGAAGGGGGGAGGGAATCGATGCGAGGCCGGTACGAATTCGCTCGATCGGGTACACGCGCCCGATCACGCCGGTGGAGGCGATGAGCACCTCGTTCGCCGAACAGCCGAGCCGCGCCGCCACACCTTCGGTGACTTCGCGGGCATGGGCGAGTCCGATCGGGCCATTGGCCACGTTGGCGTTCTTGGAGATCACGACCACTGCTCGGGCGCGGTGATCGGCGAGGTGTTCGCGGCTCACGAGCACACTCGGGCCGGCGAAACGGCTCTGTGTGAAAACTCCCGCGGCCGACACGGCACCATCAGCGGCCACGATCGTGAAGTCACGCGAGTCGTCCTTCACGCCCACGTTGGTGACCCAACTGCGAAAGCCCGCCGGCAGCGCGACCATGTCAGTTCTTGTGGAGGGCGGCGTTGAGTTCACCCCAACTGCGCGAGCGAGCCTTGGCCGTGACTTGTCCGGTGATGCCGTCACGGAAGAACAGCGTGCCACTGATTCCCGAGAGCTCACGGGCCTTCACCACACCGTCGGGTGTGAGCACCGGAGTGGAGGCCGTGATGTAGAGACCGGCTTCCACGACCGAGTCGTCGCCGAGGCTGATGCCGATGCCGGCGTTGGCACCGAGCAAGCAGCGCTCACCGATACTGATGACTTCTTTGCCACCACCCGACAACGTGCCCATGATCGAGGCACCGCCACCGATGTCGCTGCCGTCACCCACGACGACACCGGCCGAAATACGTCCCTCGACCATCGACGCACCGAGCGTGCCGGCGTTGAAGTTGCAGAAGCCCTCGTGCATCACGGTGGTTCCAGCCGAGAGATGCGCGCCGAGTCGCACGCGATCGGCATCGGCGATTCGGACACCGGAGGGCACCACGTAGTCGGTCATGCGCGGGAACTTGTCGAGGCCATGAACGGTGAGGATGCGACCGCTGTTGCGTTCCTGCCAACGAACCTCGTCGACTCGGTCGGGGAGGACCGGACCGAGGTTGGTCCAGGCCACGTTGGTGAGCAGCCCGAAGGCCCCGTCGAGATTGGCCGTGCGCGGTTTGGTGAGACGATGCGACAACAAGTGCAGCCGCAAGTACACGTCGACGGCATCGGACGGCGCGGCATCGGTGTCGATCACGATCGACTCGGAGGTGACGGCCACACCACGCAGGGCGTGCACCTGACGATCGGATACTCGTGTGTTCGTCGGCGCCGCGTCGCCCCAACCGAGGGAGTGGAACCAGGCGTCGAGGATCTGGCCGTCGTTGCTCGAACCGTCGGACACTCGGGTGACGAGAGCATGACCCCAAGCTGCGGGCATCGTGGCTCCTTTCGGGACTAGAGGACTTCGTGACGAAGGGTGGGGAAGAGAATGACTTCTTTGATCGAGGTGACGCCGGCCAGCAACATCGCCACGCGATCCATGCCGATACCGAGACCGCCGGTGGGTGGCATGCCGTACTCGAGGGCCCGCAGATAGTCCTCGTCGACCGTTCCGCGCTCGGCGTCGCCGGCATCCTTGGCGGCCTGCTCCTCCTCGAATCGCAGGCGCTGCTCGACCGGATCGTTGAGTTCGGAGTAACCGTTGGCGAGTTCGCGGGCGCCCACGAACAACTCGAAGCGCTCCGTGAGATGCGGATCGTTGCGGTCGGCGCGGGCGAGCGGCGAGATCTCGACTGGATGTCCGGTGACGAAGGTGGGGGAGATGAGCGACGACTCGGCGGTGGCTTCGAAGATCTCCTCGATGATCTTGCCCGAACCCCAGCGCGGTTCGACGCGTACTCCGTGAGCAGCGGCGAGTTCGCGCAGCTTCTCGACGGGTTGTGACGGGTGGACTTCGACTCCGGTCTTCTCGGCGACCAGATCGATCATGCGTGCTCGACGCCAGGGACGAGCGAGATCGACCCGGTGGGCCACGCCGTCCTGATCGAAGATGTCGACTTCGGTGGTGCCGATCGCGTCGCGGGCCGCCTGCACGATGAGTTCTTCGGCGATCGCCATGACCTCGCTGTAGTCGCCGAAGGCCTGATACAGCTCCATCATCGTGAACTCGGGGTTGTGGCGGGTACTGATTCCTTCGTTGCGGAACACGCGTCCGATCTCGTACACGCGCTCCATGCCACCGACGATGAGGCGCTTCAGGTGCAACTCGAGCGCGATGCGCAGATACAGCTGCATGTCGAGGGCGTTGTGATGGGTGAGGAACGGTCGGGCGTGCGCGCCGCCGGCTTCCACGTGCAGCACCGGTGTCTCGACTTCGATGAATCCTTTGCCGGCGAGAGTGTGGCGGAAACTCGAGATGATGGCGTGGCGCACCTCGAAGGCCCGTCGAGCCTCTTCGTTCACGATGAGGTCGGCGTAGCGCTGGCGGTAGCGCGTGTCGGTGTCGGAGAGCCCGCGCCATTTGTCGGGCATGGGCCGCACGGCCTTGGCGAGCAATGCGAGGCTGCTCACCTTCACCGAGAGCTCACCCTTGCGGGTGGTCATCACGGTTCCCTCGACGCCGACCCAGTCGCCGAGGTCGAGGGCGCCGATGTCGGCGAATGCGTCGTCGCCCACCACGGCCTTCGACACGAACAATTGAATCTCGTCGTCACGATCGCGCACCGTGGCGAAGATCAACTTCCCTTGCTCGCGCTTCAGCATGAGTCGACCGGCGATCGCCACCGCGTTCTCGGTCTCGGTACCGGGTTCGAGGGCTCCCCATTGACCGCGCACTTCGGCGAGCGTGTGCGAACGATCGAAGCGATAGGGATACGGATTCACACCGGCCGTGCGGAGGTCGTCGAGACGGGCGAGACGACGGGCCTTTTCGGCGGCCAATCCACTGCCCGACAGTTCGGACGACTCGTCGCCTTCGGTTCCGGGCTCGGGGGAAATGGGCTCGCTCACAGTGCTTCAACCGTAGTTCGGCGACGGCGCGGACGACCTGCTCATTGCGAGGGGCT
>JBEDFW010000193.1:0-6566 GCA_041174985.1 Actinomycetota bacterium
CGGCCATGATCAGCGACGAGTAGATGACCGCTCCCCAACGTTGCGGGGTCAGGATCTTCTCGGTCACCGGCCTCGGTGCTCGCTTCATGATGTCGGAGTCACCTTGGTCGAGACCGAGCGCCATGGCCGGCGGACCGTCCATGATGATGTTGACCCACAGAATCGCGATCGCCGCGAAGGGCTTGCCGTGAGCGATGTCGAAGATCGACGCAGCGAGGAACAGCATGGCGAAGCCGAGCGTGGTGCTCAGCTGAAAACGCACGAACTTGACGATGTTGTCGTAGATGGTTCGTCCGCGCTTGACCGCACCCACGATGGTGGCGAAGTTGTCGTCGGTGAGAACCATGGTGGCGGCTTCTTTGGTCACTTCGGTGCCGGTGATTCCCATCGCCACACCCATGTCGGCCTTCTTCAGCGCGGGGGCGTCGTTCACGCCGTCGCCGGTCATGGCGACGATGCGGCCCTTGCGCTGCAGGGCTGCGACAAGACGGATCTTGTGTTCGGGAGCGACGCGGGCGAACACCGAGATCTCGTCGATGCGGGCATCGAGTTCGTCGTCACTCATCCGGTCGAGGTCGTTGCCGGTCACGGCGATCACGTGGCCGTCGTGGCCGAGTCCGAGTTCGCGTCCGATGGCGCGAGCCGTGACCGCGTGGTCACCGGTGATCATCTTCACGGTGATGCCAGCCGAACGAGCCTCGGCAATGGCGACCTTGGCTTCGGGTCGGGGTGGATCGACGATGCCGATCAAGGCCATGAGAACGAGATCGGACACGAGAATCGACGGATCAGCACCCGAATCGGTGAATTCGGTCCAGGCGTCGAGGTCGATGTCGCGCTGGGCCACGGCGAGGACCCGCAGCCCTTCGTCGGCCAAGCGGTCGTTGTGGGCGAGAAGGTCGGTGCGAAGTTCGGTGGCTGGTTGGGCGCTGCCGTCGGAACCGAGGGCGAACGTGGAACGGTCGAGCACCACATCGGGCGCACCCTTCACGAACATGCGCACGATGCGTTCTCCGCTACTGCCCACGACTTCGTGGAACGTGGCCATCACCTTGGTCGCCGAATCGAAGGGGACTTCGGCCACTCGGGGGTACCGGGAGCGCAGGTCGCTGACGTCGAGTCCGCCCTTGGCGGCCAGCACGACGAGAGCTCCCTCGGTCGGATCGCCGACCAATCTCCATTCACCGTCCTCCTGGCGAATCACGGCGTCGTTGCAGAGCGCCATGCCGAGGAGTGCGTTGTCCATGGTGAAAGGAACGTCACCACTGATCTTCTCGATCGTGCCGACAGGGGAGTAGCCCTCGCCCGTCACGTCGTGTTCGCGGTTCTGCACCACGAGCCGACGGGCTGTCATCTCGTTGAGGGTGAGAGTGCCGGTCTTGTCGGAGCAGATGATGCTGGTGCACCCGAGTGTCTCCACGCTGGCCAGTCGTTTCACGATGGCGTTCTTCTTGGCCATCTTCGACACGCCGACGGCGAGGGTGACAGCGGTGACGGCCGGTAGCCCTTCGGGAATGGTGGCCACAGCGAGTGCGACGGCGAGGTTGAGTAATTCGGAGACCGAGTTGTCGCGGAAGAGTCCGATCACGAACACGGCAACGACGATCACTCCCGACAACTTGGCCAGACTGTGAGCAAGACCTTCCAGTTGCTTCTGCAGGGGCGTTTTCTCGGTTTCGGTCTCGCGCAGAAGGCCGGCGATGCGGCCGATCTCGGTTCCCATGCCGGTGGCGGTCACGATGTATTCGCCACGGCCACGAGTCACGGTCGTGTTCATATACGTCATGCACGAGCGATCGCCCAGGGGTGCATCGTCACGATCGACGAGGTCGATCGACTTTTCGGAGGGATGGCTTTCGCCGGTGAGCGCAGCCTCGTCGATCTCGAGATTGGCCGCGAGCACCAGTCGACCATCGGCTGGGATGCGGTCGCCCGCCTCGACCAGGACCACATCGCCCGGCACGAGTTGATCGGTGGCCACCGACATGACTTCTCCGTTGCGCCGGACCCGGCTCGATGCGGTGAGCATCTTCTTCAGCGCTTCGAGAGAGGCCTCGGCGCGATTCTCCTGAACGAAGCCGATGATGGCGTTGGCGAACACCACGATCAGGACCACGATCGGGGTCTTCAATTCACCCGAGACGGCGAAGCTGACGATGGCGGCGACGAGCAGGATGGCGATGAGAAGGTCGCGGAATTGGTCGAGAAAACGCAGGATCGCCGATCGACGGGCCGATTCGGCGAGACGGTTGGGGCCGTACGACTCGAGTCGTTCGTTCACCGATGCCGTCGACAGTCCGGTGGCGATGTCGGTCGTGAATTGGCGGGCGACGTCGTCGGGAGTCGAGGTGTGGGGGAGTGCGTCGGTGCGAGACGTGAGAGAGGTGGTCATGGACAATCCTTCGAAAGCGATGTGCGTTTCGAAGGTCTCTCCCTCACTACCGGGCCGGACCTTGCGGCCGTATTGACGACTCCGGTTCGCTGTTTCCAGCGGGGATACTCCCCTTCGTCTCCCACGATACCGATCATGAGGGCATCGTTCCAGGCGGGTGGCAAGATGGTTTTCGTGCATTCGTCACAGTGGCTCGAAACGGACGGATGTCTGCGTCGGGAGTTTCGATTCGCCGACTTCACGGCGGCCTTCGCCTTCATGACGCGGGTGGCGGCGGTGGCCGATGAGCAGGATCACCATCCCGACTGGTCGAACTCGTGGAATCGTGTGGTCATCGAGTTGCGGAGTCACGACGTTGGGGCGATCACCGACCGGGACCGGCGCCTGGCCGCGGCCATCGACGCGATCTCGGGAGAGTTCTCGTGACGACGTTCCCGGGTTGGCGGGTGGTCGCTGCGTGTTTCCTCACGCTCACCACGACTGCGGGCCTGGGTTTCTACGGTCTCGCTGTTTACCTCAACACCTTCAGTCGCGAGTTGGGGTGGGAAGTGTCGTCGGTGTCGCTGGCGACGACCATTTTCTTTCTGGTTGGAGGGGTCAACGGATTGTTGGTCGCGCGACTGATCGCTCGGTACGACGCGCGCTGGGTGATCGCGGGTGGCGGCGTCATCGGTGCCGTTGCCCTGTTCTTGTTCGGTGCCGTCACCGAGAAGTGGCACCTCTATCTCGTGTACGTGCTCTTCTCGATCGGTTGGTCGGCGGCCGGTTTGATCCCGGCCTCGACCATCGTGACTCGGTGGTTCCAGACCCGCCGGGCATACGCGTTGTCGCTGGCGTCGACGGGTCTGTCGGTGGGCGGCATCGCCATCACGCCGTGGGCCAAGGTGTTGCTCGATCGGCAGGGCATCGAGTCGGCGGCGCCCTGGTTGGCGCTCATCTGGTTACTCGGTGTGGTTCCGGTGACGGTTCTGTTGTTGAAGCCCGACCCGGTCGCCGAAGGGTGGCATCCCGACGGGGAGCGAATCGCGGCGTCGACCACGGCTCCGCTCGTCGACGGCGAGCACTACTCGACAGCCGTGAAGACGCGATTCTTCGTCCTCATCACGGTGGCGTACGTACTCACCCTCGGCGCCCAGGTTGGTGGACTGCAACAGATCGTGAAGTTGGTGGAGGAACGCACCGACAAAGGGGCGGCGACTCTGGCGACCACACTGGTGGCCGCCACATCGGTGTTGGCGCGACTCGTCGTGGGCCGGGTGGTCGACCGTGTCGGAACGCGTCGTATGGCGATCGGGTTGTTCATCGGCCAGGGACTGTCGCTCGTGTGGCTTGCCTTCGCCGATGGCAAGGTGATCCTGCTCGCTGGCATCGTCACCCTCGGCCTCACCATCGGAAACATCTTGATGATGCAGCCGTTGCTCATCGCCGAGCGTTTCGGTGTTCGTGACTACCCGCGCCTCTTCTCGCGTACGCAGTTCTACACGACTCTCGGAACCGCCGGTGGGCCGCTCCTTCTCGGTTGGTTGCGTGACTCGGCCGGCGGGTATCGAACGAGTTACCTCGTGGCGGCCGGATGTTCAGGCGTCGGTGTTCTTGCTCTGCGGGCGGCCGGCCCCACTACCGTGAGAGACGCATGAGTGCAGAAGTTCACCCCAACGTGACGCGAGTGGTCGACGCAGGTCGAGCTCTTGGTCTCTCGATCGAACCACGCCGATTCCCCGATGGCACCAAGACGGCGGCCGACGCGGCGGCGGCGATCGGTGTCGACATCGGACAGATCGTGAAAAGTTTGATCTTCGCCGTCGATGGCGAAGTGGTACTGGCGTACGTGAGCGGAGCGAACCAGCTCGACGAGAAGAAGCTGGCCGCCGCTGCGGGTGGAGCGAAGTGTGCGCGTGTCGATGCCGATGTGGTGCGTGAGGCGACAGGCTTCCCGATTGGTGGCGTGCCGCCGTTCGGTCACACCAAGCAGTTGCGGGTGTTCATCGACCCGGACTTGTTGCAGTACGACGAGGTGTGGGCGGCGGCGGGAACGTGGAACGACGTGTTCGGCATCGAGCCGCACAAGTTGCTCGAGGCCAGCGGGGGAGCGGTCACCGACCTGAAGCGGCTGTGACACCCGGGGAATACACTGAAGCCGTGGAGCAGCAGCGAAATCCGAACGAAGACGACCGTGGCGTCGACGTGGGACAGATTCGTGACCTTTTGCGAATGTCCGTTTCCGAGCGAGCTCACGAAATGGTGCGAGTTGCAAATCTGATGGCCAGAGCCAGAGAAACTGCCTTGCGAGGACGGGCATCCGCTTCATGACGGAGTTCGACCCTTTTGAGATGTGCCGGATTCTCAACGAAGAGAACGTCGAGTACGTCGTGCTCGGTGGGTTCGCAGCAAATCTTCGGGGTTCACCCATTACGACGCGTGACTTGGATGTCGTTCCGGATCGGGCAATTGAGAATCTTGACCGGCTCGGCCGTGCTCTCACCCGAATGAATGCAATGATTCGCACCTCAGGCGAAGCTGTTCCGACGAAGATCGACGGCGCGTTCCTCGCCAACATGCCACACATGTTGAACTTGGTAACTGACTTCGGAGATCTTGATCTCACTTTCACGCCGGCAGGACGAGCCGGTGACTACGCGGGGTGGAGGTCAGGTGCGACATCGGAGTTGATAGACGAAGAGCTTGTCGTCTCGGTTGCATCGCTTGACGACATCATCGACTCGAAACAGACTGCGAACAGGCCGAAAGATCATCTGTCACTGCCTTACCTCGAGTCGCTCCGCGACGAAATCCGGCGCCAGGGCAATGACTGAGGTTTTCCCGTCGATGGGTTGACGTTCTCGTGGAGCGAAGTGTTCGGCATCGAGTTCCGCAAGCCAGTCGAGGCGACGCAGATGCCAGCCGTTTTCCGACGGCGCCTACTGTGTGTGCATGGAGTCTCTCGGTTCCGGCCGGCTCGTGTTGCGGCACTGGCGCGACGACGATCGTGCGCCGTTCGCCGACCTGAACTCCGACCCCGAGGTGATGCGTTACTTTCCGACGACCTTGAACGCGATGGAGTCGGACGCTCTCGTCGATCGCATCGAGGCCGGATTTTGCGAGAACGGTTTCGGGCTGTGGGCGGTCGAGGTGGACGGCCGATTCGCGGGGTTCACGGGGTTGAACCGAACGTCTTTCGTCACTCCGATGGGTCCGCACGTGGAGATCGGCTGGCGGCTCGCTCGATGGGCCTGGGGTCAGGGTCACGTGACCCGGGCGGCACGTTTGGCGCTGACTGATGCGTTCGGGCGTCTGGGTTTGTCCGAGGTGTTCTCCTTCACGACCTCGAGCAATGCGCCGAGTGAGCGGGTGATGCAGCGAATCGGAATGGTTCGTCGGTCGGACCTCGATTTCGATCATCCGAACACCCCGGGTTGGTGGGGCGCTCGGCACATCGTGTACCGGATCGATGCGGCGGGGCACGCCGTCGCCGGACCGTGATGTCGGACCGGTGATGGTTCGCCTCTCGTTCGGATTGGAACGAGGTCAGCCCGGGTCGAGTCTCAGGTCGAACCGGGATCCAAGCTCCGCCCGTTCGATCGTCAGGGTCGGTACACCGGGCATCGAGTAGTAGTCGAGGGCGACACGCACCGACGTGGGGCTGGCTTCCAGGATGCACACCACCCGCCATTCGCCGTCGGGCCGGTCTCGCAGCCACCAGTGTTCGGCGAGACTGGCGAGTCCACGTTCGAGAACGTGGGCCGTCGCGGTGGTGCGATCGGCCAGAACCGCGAGAGTTCCCCCGAACACCGAGAGACTCATCCAACCGTCGTCGGCTCGATCGACGAAGCCACAGAGCTCGCCGTCCTCGTCTCGTCGAATCTCGAACACAGACGACATTCTCGCTCCGGGCCGCCGAACTGTTCAACGAGTTTTTGATCGGGGTATCCCGTTCGGACCCCAAGAGCCGAAAAGTCGACCCCGATGTCCACTTGCCTTGCGCGACTCAGTGACTACCTTGTCGACATGGCACACGTCAGTACCTACATCAACACCGCTGGACGCACCGAGGAGGCCTTCCAGTTCTATCGCTCCGTCTTCGGCGGCGAGTTCACCGACTTGCAGCGCTTCGGCGACATGGACATGGGCCCCGATGCTTCGCGGATGTCGGCGGTCGAAGCGAACTACATTCTGC
>JBEDFW010000194.1:0-4494 GCA_041174985.1 Actinomycetota bacterium
CGGGATTCCGGGTGTCGACGTGGGTCCCGCTCCAGCCGTCAACAGCATCTATCCGGCCCTCGCCGAACCGATCCGCGAGCCTCTCCGAGAGTGGTCGTTCTTCTACGACTGGTCCCTCCCCCAGGTCCGCTGGATGACGGCTTGGGACACCGAGCCCGCCGACGTCGAGACCTTCGTGCAGGGTGTCCGCCACGCCGCCACCGCCCACTGACCAGCGGTCCGCTGACCTCGACGCACGTCACAGATCCGACCCTTGGTCAGGTCCCACAGCGGGGTCTAGGTTCGTCTCGTCGCCGGGGGGCGACAGGTGCGGATCGCACCGCCAGCACATGGGGGGTCATGTGTCCTCAGTCGAACGATCACTCGCCGTCGAGATCGTGATCAATCGTCGTCGCACCGACGATCGTTGGATGTCCAAGGCGGCCTGCCTGGGCATGACACACCTGTTCTTCCCAGCCGTGGCCGAACGTCCCCAAGCCCGCGAACGACGTGAAGCCGAAGCCCGCCAGGTGTGCGGATCGTGCAACGTGGCCGAGACGTGCCGTGAATTCGCCCGCGCGAATCACGAGTACGGATTGTGGGGTGGCGAGAGCGAAGAAGAACGACACAACGCCGGCTTCCGTCTCATCGCCCCGATCGGGATTCGCGCCGTCGGCTGACCGAGGGCGTGCGACACTGTCGCCGTGAGTTTCGACGAGAACCGAGCCGCGCTCCACGCCGCCTGGGCTTCGTACGACGACGGACGCCAGATCGTCTCGGTGCACGACACGAGCCCCCGGGTCTCGACCAACACCGTCTACCGCATCCAACTCGACGACGGCACCAACGTCTTCGGCAAGGTTTCGAACTACGGCTCGTATTTTCTCTTCGCCGAGGATCACGACCGGCTCTTCCGCTGCACCGAGCTGCTGGCCGACGGCCCCTACCGCAACTTCCTCGCCCGAGTACTCGGCGTCGACACTCCCCTCGGCCGCCGCCCGTTCACCTGGTACGACCAGAACCGGTGGGTCGCCTTCTACGACGAAGCGCCGCGAGCCGACTCGCTTCCACCGCAGTTGACCATCGAGCAGACTCGTTCTCTCGCTCGCGGCATGGCGTCGTTCCACCTCGAGTGCACACGCATCGCACCGCGGGTACCGGCCACCTCCAACTCCATCAAGTCCGACGCCATTCATCTGCTCGACTTGTTGTCGAGTCCGTTCGCCCCGCGCAACTTCGATCTGCCGCCCGAGAACATCGGAGTCCTCTGGCGTCACACGCATCACTTCCTTCTCGAACTCGAACGCATCCGCTACGACTCGTGGAATCGCATTCCGATCCTGGTCGACTGGAATCTCGGGAACTTCTCGGTGAAGTTTCGCGCCGACGGCGACTTCGACCTCTACAGCCGCTGGGACTACGACTGGTTTCGCATCGAATCCCGACTCCTCGACTTCTACTTCTTGTCGAGAGTCTCCTCGGCCACCGGTGACCGCACCCACTGGACCTACTCACCACACACCCTCGTCGAGCCGAGTTTCGTCGAATTCGTCCGTGCCTACCACGACGTCGCCCCTCTGACCCCCGAGGAGATCCTCTTCCTCCCCGAGGCGTATCGCTTCTTCATCCTCAATTACGTCGTGCGCGAGGGTGCACGATTCTTCCGGCCGGATCTCTGCACCAAGTTCCGCAACGACGCAGCCCGCGTCTATTTGCCCGCATGCGATTCACTCGACGTGACACCGCTACTTCGGGCCATCGGCCACTCCTGATCCGGCGCAGTCGTACACTTTCACCGTGGTCTCCGAGCGGTCGTACTCCTACGACGTGGTCGTCGTCGGCAGCGCCAACCTCGACCTCGTGGCAGCCGTCGAACACTTGGCGGCTCCGGGAGAGACGGTCATCGCGAGTGACTACGCCGAACACCCTGGCGGCAAAGGTCTCAATCAAGCGGTTGCGGCTCGTCGGTCCGGTGCTCGCACCGCTTTCCTCGCCTGCCTCGGCCGCGATGCCGCCGGCGACGCGCTCCATCGAGTGATCACCGACGAGGGAATCGAGCCCTTCGTCGTCGACGTCGCCGTCCCCACCGGACGCGCCCTCATCTCGGTCGACCGTGACGCCGAGAACTCGATCGTCGTCGTTCCCGGAGCCAATCAGCACCTCGGCATCGGTGTCGTCGACGATCACCGTTCGATCCTCACCGACACGCGCGTCGTTCTTGCTCAACTCGAGGTGTCGACCGATGCAGTCGAGGCGGCCTTCGCCATCGCTCGTGTGGCCGGGGCGATCACGATCCTCAATCCGGCGCCGGCCGCCCCCCTCTCCCCTGGCCTCTTGTCGCTCTGCGACATCGTCGTTCCCAATCAGACCGAACTCGCGCCATTGGGTGGCACGTCGGCTCTCCTCGAGGCCGGCGTGTCGACCATCGTGACCACCCTCGGTGCTCGTGGGATCAGAATCGTCGACGGTGACGGAACGATCGACATTCCTCCCTACGCGGTTCGTGCCGTCGACACGACGGGTGCCGGCGATGCCGCCTGTGGGGCTTTGGCCGCAGCGTTGGCCCGCGGGGACGACGTGGTGACCGCCGCCCGACGCGCCGCCGCGGCAGGTGCCATTGCTGCGACACGACCCGGTGCGGTTCCGTCTCTACCCACCGCCGTCGAGATCGACGCTCTCGTCGACGGATGACTCACTCTGCTGTCAGGAGAGATGTCGCCCAACCCTCGATCACGACTCGGCGTACTTCTCGCAGGGGCTGCAGCGCCGCCAACACGTGGGCGTCGTGCCCGTCGAGCACCCCGCTGATCACCAGGAAACGACTGGTCAATCGGCGTAGTTGATCGCTCAGTTGCACGATGGTGGGGGCGAGAATGTTGGCGAGCACCACATCGAACGGCTCGCCGAAGAACTCGAGCGGATCGAGCGACACCGACCATCGATCACTCACTCCGTTGGCTTCGGCGTTGCGACGTGAGATCTCGATCGCCGCCGGAGTGATGTCGATTCCGACGGCCCGCTCGGCACCGAGGACCAACCCGGTGATGCCGAGCACACCACTCCCACAACCGACGTCGAGAATCGACGATCCCGGTACGACGACGTCGGACAGGATCTGCAGGGATCCCCTCGTCGTCGGATGATCACCGAGGCCGAAGGTGGGTCCTGGATCGATGGTGACGACGGTTCCTCTCGCCGGGGCCGGTTCGTCGATCCATGCCGGACGAACGAACAGTTGGTCGGTGATCGAGGTGGTCGTCACGTGTGCCTTCCAGGTGTCGGCCACCGCGAGATCGATCTCCTCTTCGACCCATGCCTCTTCGGGCAGTTCGCGTCGCATGGCCTCGGCCACGAGTTCACGATCGTCACCGAGCGACGTGCGCAACACCACCACTCCATCGGAGCGCCACTCCTCGGAAATGGCCGTCGCCCCGAGTGCCCACAGACGATCACTGACGAATTCGGCTCGCTCAGGGCTCGTGTCGATACGCAGACCCACTGTCATGACGAAAGTCTTCGCACCCTCTTCTCAGTCGAGTCGGCGCATGTCGTCACGGAACCGTCGAGCTCGAGCGACGTACGAAGCGGCGGCCAGATCGATCTCGTCGAGGCGCGCCTTACCGGGCTTGATCACGGCAGGAGAACCCGCCGCCAAGGCACCCGTCGGCACTTCGGTTCCGTTCAGGAGAACACTGTTGGCCGCGACGACCGATCCGGTGCACACCCGAACGCGGTGCATCACGATGGATCCATTTCCCACCAGGCAACGATTCTCGATCGTGCAGCCCTCGAGGTGGACCATGTGTCCGATCACGCAATCGTCACCCACCACCGTCGGCCACACGTGTGTGGTGTGCAGAACGCATCCGTCCTGCACGGACGTGCGTTCACCGATCACGATGTCACCGTCGTCGCCGCGCAGAACGGCACCGGGCCACACGGAACTTCCGGCCCCGATGGTCACCCGACCGATCACCACAGCGTCGGGATGCACGTACGCATCCGGATGGATGGTCGGTTCGAGGCTTCCGAGGGCATAGATGGGCACCGCATCACGGTATCTCTTCAGGCGCTCGGGCTTTCGACCCACCGAGCATCGACCGTGCACCGACGAGCTGCTCCGAACGCCGAAACAGGGGCTCTGCCCGTTTCACGATAGGGTCGTGACCCATGTCCCGCCGGATCGACATCGAACTCACGAGCGCTCGCCCCGACGGCACCTGGACCTGGCGCGCCGCTGGCGCGCGCGAGCCCAAAGGTGTCCTCGAAGGTGATCTCCTGCCCGCTGGTTCGAAGGCCGGTGACGTCGTCAAAGTCGACGCCGACTTCGACATCGACGGCATCACGATCCTCGGTGTCGTGTCGGGCCGCGCCAAGTCGGCCAAGGTCGAAACACTCTCGCTCATCGCATCCGACGAGCCTTTCCAGGCGGTCACCCAGCAATTGGCTCGACGCGATCGCTCCGATCGTCCGCGTCGAAACGACCGTCCGCGCGACGACCGCCGCCGCGACGAT
>JBEDFW010000195.1:0-3560 GCA_041174985.1 Actinomycetota bacterium
AGAGCACACTTGCGCGATTCGTGACGTGGGTGCGTCGGCTTCCCTGTATTGCTGGGGGAGGAATGACGAAGGTCAACTCGGGTTGAACAACACAACGGACGTTTCGGTGAGCGCATTGGTCAACCAGGGAGACCGAGGCTCGACGGGGGCCATGTCGGTCGACAATCCACCCGTTCTCGCGCGCCGTACCGTAGGGACAGGCTCGAAGCACACCTGTGCGATACAGGGATCGGGCAACCCGGGCGTGGTCTTCTGCTGGGGCGACAACTTCCGCGGCCAGTTAGGCGACACGACAACAACTGATCGTCTCACCCCGAAGCAGGTATCCGCCGGAGCGATGGGTACGAATACCTCGATCAAGAGTGTCGCAGCCGGTGGCAGCCACACGTGCGTGATCAAAGGTGGTGCAATGACTGGTGTCGTGTACTGCTGGGGCTTGAACTTCAATGGTCAGGTGGGCGATGGGACGAACGGTTTCGCTAATAGCAGGAATACTCCGGTGCTCGTAGTTGGAGGGGCTGCACCACCCACAACCGGACCAACTTCGGGGTCATCGTCCACGACGTCAGCGTCTGGTCCATCGCTCTACTGGGCGTCTCTCGACACCAACGGCGGCACCTGTCGAATCGACGAAGTCCCGGTCAGCACCTCGGTGCGAACGCCATTCCTCGGATTCCGCTACATCCCCACCGCCGATGAATGCACGAAGGACGGCTACGCATTCAGCGGGTGGGCCAAGAAAACCGAACCGGGCGCCGTGCTCAGACTTCCTCGACTCATCGACATGAACGGCAACACGTGGCGATACTTCATTGCCGATCACTACGACCTCATCGCAGTCTGGGTTTCTCCGGGTGGGACGGCCTCGTTCCGAACCTGACCTTCGACGAATCCGCACCGACGGCCTCATGTCGGGCCAGCACGGTGCTTCGTACACTCCAGTCGATGACATCCGGTGAAGAGACCGAGATCAACGACCCCGTTGTGATTCGTCTGATCGGCGTCTACGACGCCAACGGGAGTCTTCGGGGCGAGGTCGCCTACTGGGTCGGTGCTCGTCTCGGCCGTCGTCACTGTTCCCTGTGCGACGTCACTCATGGTGCGTTCACCGAGAAACGTGAATGGCGGAACTGTCGCGAGTCGCTTCCCGTTCCGTTCGACACGTATCACCGCGACGATCAACCCGAGTCGATTCGGCGGGCTACGGGAGATCGAGCCCCGGTCGTCGTGGCCGAGACCGATTCGGATCTCGTGATCCTCCTGACCGGCGACGAGATCGCGATCGCTCGAGGTGACCCCGCACGCTTCGCCGAACTCATCGAGGATGCGATGCGCTCCCGAGGTCTCGAGTGGCAGATCTGAGAGCGTCGGCTCTCAACGAAGGACGTACGAATCCATCGACAACGACCCGTACGCATAGCCATCGACGATGCGCTCCAGCGGTCGACCGGCGGCAGCCGCCATGCCCGCCACGTAGAAGCTCGGCAACAGGTGCTCGGGTGTCGGCACCGATCTCCGATACTCGGGGTGCTCGACCAACCGAGTGACTGCTCCCGGATCGGTCGTGAGCACGTCGTGAGCCGCTTGGTTGAATTCGCGCGCCCACGCTTCGCCGGATTCGGGCTTCTCCCAGTCGATGAGTCCGAGATTGTGCACGATGTTGCCCGAACCCACGACGAGAACGCCACGGTGCCTCAGAACGTCGAGTGCTCGGCCGAGGTTCACGTGATAGTCGAAATCCTTGGTCGCGTCGATCGACAGTTGCAGGACGGGAACGTCGGCCGCCGGATACATGTGGACCAGGACCGACCAAGTGCCATGGTCGATGCCCCAACTGTCCACGTCGCGGCCGACCCAGAAGCCAGTGAGCGCGTCGATCACCTCACCGGCAATGGCGGCCGAACCGGGAGCCGGATAGTCGGCTGCGAATAACTCGGGGGGAAAACCGTAGAAATCGTGAATCGTCTTGGGTCGATCCATCGCGGTGATCGCCGTGGCCCCGATGTACCAGTGCGCCGACACGGCAACGACGGCTCGCGGACGACGAAACGTGGCGGCGAAATCGCGCCAGGCGCGCGTGTACCGGTTGTCGTCGAGGGCGTTCATCGGGCTGCCGTGACCCACGAACACCGCCGGAAGCGGATCGCGATCGAGAGAACTCATCGCCCGACCGACACCACCCGGCAGAGAGGCGCCTGCGTCGGCGTGTGGTGCAACCACCGGAAGAACATCGTGCCGAGCGTGTGCCCATGGGTGCCGAGCCAATTGGGTCGGCCGGGGTCACGTTCGGAAAGCACGATCGTCACCGTTCCGTCGGAGTTCGCGACCACCTGCCGATCGTTGATGTTCATGTTGCGATCGGGATGGGCCTGGAACCATCGGTCCCCCACCTGCAACGACCAATAGCGGCAGTCGGACGGAGGTGTGAGCGTCACCTCGAGCGCTTCGTCGGAGTTCAACCTCCACCACCCGAAGGCGTACATCACGTCGGGATTCGGTACGGCGGCCACGATTTCCTCGGCGGTCTGCAACACCAGTCGATTGGGAGAATCGCGAAGGTCGGCTCCCCACAACTGGTTGAGTTGTGCGTTCCATCGAATGGTGTCGACCATGCGAGCGACTTTGGCGGCAACGACGGCCGGTGATTGGGACAGATCGAACGGTTTCGCATCGTCCCGACGTTCGATCGACCAGCTGCCGCGAGTCTGGGTGGATCGGTCGTGGAAATACTGGCGGATGATCACCCGCGCCGCCTGGGGGTGTTCGAACTCGAACTCGAAACGCCCGGAGGAGTCGGCGATCGTGTCGACGTCGACGTTCTCGACCATGGCCGTCGCCCCCCGCTCGCCGTCGTTGGCGTACACGCAGATGCCCACGTACGAACTACCTCCCCGCTGCCCGACGATGCGGTGACGAACGCCGGGTTGGACGACGGCCACGTCGTAGTCGATGTCGGGACCGCTGGCTCCGAGCCAGCGCGTCGGCTCCAGCGGTGGAATGAACTCGGGCCGGGACGGATTCACGTCGAGCAGCGAGAACTGCACCGCGGTCGACACCATGAATTGCACGTACCGATGGCCGTCTGCACGCTCCCGATCGTTCAACGGATCGGGGTCGAATTCGATGCAACCGGCTGCGAAGCGAATCGCCTCGGCCACGGGCACCCAAGTGTCGGCGGAGAGCATGCCCAGAAACTAGTCCACTGGTCGTCTCGCGACCCGTGTGACAAGATGCCTCGATGGAACTGGTTCCCACCGTCGACGTGAGCGATCCGACGACCACGTCGTTACGAGCACTCGACGTCGCTTGCCGTGATCATGGCTTCTTTCTTCTGTCGGGTCATGGCCTCGACGACCTGATCGCCCACACGTGGCGCGAAACCGCTCGCTTCTTCGATGCCGATCGTTCCGTGCACCGTTCGATCATGCGCGACATCGACAATCCGCTCGGCTATTTCGATCGCGAACTCACCAAGCGCAAGCGCGACCACAAGCAAGTGTTCGACTTCATCGATCCGATGAGCCCGCCCCACGATTCCCGTAATCGCTGGCCAGCCACCC
>JBEDFW010000196.1:0-4317 GCA_041174985.1 Actinomycetota bacterium
CAGTGGAACTCCGGTCACCGGCATGATCCCCATGGTCATGCCGATGTTCTGGAACACGTGCCACAGGATCATGCCGAACACGCCCGCGCAGATGTAGGTGCCGAACATGTCCTTGCTCAGATGGGCCACACGCCAGATGCGGAAGAGGAGGAGGGCGAACAGCGCGATGACCACTCCCCCGCCGATCATGCCGAACTGCTCGGCCACCGCGGAGAAGATGAAGTCGCTCTGCTGGACGGGAATGAACTTGCCGTTGGTGAGCGGAGCCTCGAGGTATCCCTTCCCGAACCAACCTCCGGTGCCCACGGCCCGTTTCGCGAACCGCACTTGCAGGACGAGGTCCTTCAGGTTCTCGTCGGTCGAGTTCTGATTGAGGAATGCTTCGATGCGACGCAACTGGTAGCGATCGACCACGCCGGCCACGACGGCGGCGGCCACCGTGACGACGGCGAGGAACGTGATCATGGCGAGGTATCTCAACTTGGCGCCGGCCATCAAGAACATGATCAAGGCGCCCACGATGATGACGAAGGCCGATCCGAGGTCGGGTTGCAGGATGATGAGCACCACCGGCGCACCGACGAGCACGAGGCCGCCGATGAATCGCGAATAACTCACCGACTCGTCACGAATCTCGGCCAGATAGGCGGCCAACACGAGAATCACCGCCGGTTTGGCGAACTCGGCGGGCTGGAAGAGGATCGGTCCGAGGTCGAACGACAGACGTGCCCCACCGCGAAGGGCGCCGACCGCCAGCACGAGAGTCAGAGCGACGAGGGCGCATCCGTACAGGAAGAACGCCCGCTCGCGCAACAAGGTGTAGTCGAACGACATGGTCGCAACGAGGGCGATCCCGGCCACGATCACGAAGATCACCTGACGAACCGTGAACCAGTACGGATCGTCGGCGACCTTCCAGAAAGTTGCGCTGTAGATGGCGAAAGTGCCGATCACCGAGAGCAACACGACCGGAACGATGAGCGTCCAATCGATGTTCCGGCTGGGATCGCCGGGGCCGGAGCGGATGTTGCCCAGACCCGAGTCGGGACGACGTTGCAGCATGGGAAATCCCATCAGTCACGTCCTCCGTACTGTGCGCCGCCGAGGCAACGGTTGCTCGGTAGCGAACGATCGGGAGCTGCTTGGGTCGAATCGACGTTGAGCGGATTCGACAACGACACCGGTGCCACTTCCACGGCTCCGACGAGTGCCATGAACAGACACTTCGTCACCGGGGCGGCGGCTTTCGATCCGTAGCCGGACTTCTCGAGATATGCGGCAATCGTGTACGGCTGGAACGGATCGACACTGAAGGCGCCGAAGGCCGACGAGTCGTTCCAGGGCAATCCGGCCGCACCCTGCGCCGTACCGGTCTTGCCGGCGATCGGCAGGAACTCGTAGGGGTAACTGGCGAACAGTCGCTCGCCCGTGGTCGCGTGGTAGCGATCACTGTCGACACCCGGGCCGGTGATCACCCGTTGCAGACCTCTCACGATCGGATCGCGGTACTCGGCGGGCAGCGTGATCGATCGGATGGGGTTCGGGTCACCGAGTTGCAGAGCGACCTCGCTACGCGCCAGATCGGCGACCCCCGGAATCGCCGAATCGGGCGTGCCCGGCTCGAGGAGAGCCAGCGCGATCAGCGGGCGCAACACCGATCCGCCGTTGGCGAGTGCACCGTAGGCCTGGGCCATCTGGAGCGGAGTGGCGGCGAGCAAACCCTGACCGATCGCCAGCTGCACGTTGTCACCCACCAGATAATTGGGACTCTCTCCCTCGGCCAGAACACCACGTTCGACGAGATCGGCCTTGGATTCCTTGTCGGGCACTCGTCCCGCACTCTCGAACGGCAGGTCGATTCCGGTCTTGGATCCGAAGCCGAAGAGTCGAACTTCTTCCTGAAGAATCGGCTGGCCGCCGCGCTCGGAGAAGATCTGCTCGCCGATCTTGTAGAAGAACGTGTCACTCGAAACCGCGAGCGCGTCTTCCACCGTGACCGAGCCGTAGAAGCACGGATTGTTGCCACCGCCACAGAGCGCGTTTCGGTAGATGCACTTCACCACCTGACAGGTGTCGGCGTCGATGCTCGTGAGGGTGTACGTACCTTGGTCGAGATAGCGATACGACGCACCTCCGGGCAACTGTCCGGCGTCGAGAGCGGCGAATGCGACGAACGGCTTGAAGCTCGAACCGAGGTTGTACTGACCCTGGATGGCGCGATTGACGAGGATCGACTTGTCGGGATCGTCGGTGCGCGGGAAGATCTGGGCGAATTTGTCGGACGACACGCCGGCGTTGAACCAGCGATTGTCGAAGGTCGGATACGACGCCAGGGCGAGGATCTGCCCGTTCGAATGATCGGACACCACCACCGAGCCCGCCGGCGCCTTCAGGTTCTGACACTCCGGGAACTGCGGCTTCACCGGAAGCTTCTTTTCGTCCTTGGCCTGACACGTCTCGACGAATCGCCGGAGTCGCAACTGCGTCTCGAGTGCCTGTTCGGCGAATTGCTGGAGGTCGAGGTCGATCGTCAATTGCAGATCGTTGCCGGGAATCGGCTCGACCCGCTCGACCACGCTCAGAATGGCGCCACGCGAATCGACCTCGTACTTCACGTAACCCGGCGTTCCCCGCAGATAGGGCTCGAAGACCTTCTCCACTCCGAACTGGCCGACCCGCTCGTTCAGGTCGTAACCGAGGTCGCGGTACTGCTCGGCGTCGTCAGGGGTGATCGCGCCGAGGTATCCGAGCACGTGGGCGGCGTTCGGGGCATACGGGTAATCACGGCGCCACTCGTTGGTCACGTCGACGCCCGGAAAGTCCTCGGCTCGTTCGATGATGTAGAGCGCCACGTCCTCGCCCACTCCCTCTTTGAGAGGCATGGGAAGGAGGGGGCTGTACCGATTGCTGTCGAATCGGTCCTGCATGTCGTCGACCGGGAGATCGAGAACGGGTGACAGGCGTGAGAAGAGTTCGAAACGGTCCTCGTCGTCGTCCATCACGTCCCACGCGACGGTGATCGTCAGGATCCGCTCGTTGTCGGCCATGATCCGGCCTTCACGGTCGAAAATTCGTCCTCGCTCGGGGAGCAGTCGCACCGTTCGCGTCTTGTTCGCTTGCACCTTTTGTTCGAGCACCGGAGCGTCGACCACCTGCAGGAACCACATACGAAGGCCGAGCGCCGAGAACAACACCGCCGCGACCGTTCCGACGACGGCCAGACGAGTCGAGCGACGATCTCCGCTCACGTGAAGATCTCCGGCGGAGGTGCCAGGCGAGCCCGGCGTTTGATCACGAGGGCCCAGCGCATGAGAGGTACCGCGAGCGGAGCCAGTACCGCGTTGGCCACGGCGGTGACGATCGCGATGCGCACCACTCGCAGAGTGAGCCATCCGTCCACGCCGATCCAGCTCGCCACCACCGGATGAACGAAAGAAGCCAACGCCGTCGACAGAGCGACCACGATCGATCCGAGCCACCAGGGATGGTTCACGGTGAGCGAATTGACGTAGCCGGCGAGAAATCCGGCCAATCCGTACACCAAGGCCGTGAGACCGAGTGGTGTGGAGAGCACGAGATCGAACAACGAACCGAAGAGGAAACCGACGAAGGCCCCTCGTTCGGGACCTCCCGACACTCCAGCCGCCACGGACAGGCAGAGCATCACCTGCAGGGCGACTCCGGTGATCGTCATCTCGGCGAAGATCGTGGTCTGCAAGGCAAGAGTGATCAGTCCGATGAGGACCAGTCGCAGAACCGGTCGATTGAGGAGATCGATCATTCGCTCACCGCCGGTTGATACAAGAGCACACGAACGAAGTTCAGTGACGTCAGGCGGGCCGAGAGTCGCACCTCGAGCACTGCGCCGGCCGTGCCCGGACGTTCCACGATCTTCACGACTCGACCGACGACGATGCCGCGCGGCGCCAAACTCTTCGATCCTCCGGCGGTGATCACGACGGCACCCACTCGAATCTCACCGAAGCGTGAACTCTGTTCGACGAATTCGACGATGGGAGCCTGATCGGGTCCACGTCCTCGCAAGGCGCCGATCTCGGTCGCCGGAAGGCTGTCGATGTCGATCGTGGTCGAGGTCTGCGACGGAGTCGACACGGGTGGGGCGATGGTCAGAAGCGAACCGATCGACGTGGACGGTCCGAACGGAACACCGGTGGTCGAACTCGACGGTGCACTCGATGCCGTCGTGGAACTCGTCGTACCGGACGACCCACTCGCGGGGACGCTCGGGGATGGGACATTCGACGACGGGAGACTCGTGGTCGTCGTCGTGCTCGTCGTCGTCGTGCTCGTCGAGGT